>UQXF01000034.1 GCA_900544905.1 uncultured Clostridium sp. | reverse complement strand
GAATAATCTTATCTTACATCAGTTTGGAGGTTTACACAAACTTTGGGATAGTCCCCTTATTATATTCCTCATAATGTTCTTCAAATATATCCTCTAAGTCATCATCCTGGGCATCCTTACTGATAATCAGCTCTGCCAGGCTATGTGTCATAATCCGGAGCGGTGATATATTCCGAAACTTCACCCCATCTTTCTCTTCCCGTTCTGCAATATTCTCATCAATTTCTTCCACATCACCATCATCTACTGTATATCCAGTCAATTCATCCAGCCATTCATCCAAAAGCTCATCTGTTGTAGCATCCATTAATCCACTCAGCCAGGAATCACCAAACAGATTACCAATAACTTTACTCTTGCCGTCTTTCACACTATCCTTTACCTCTTTTGTGTAGTCCTCTACTATTCTTTTACAAACCGTTCCACTAATGTGAACCGCCGGCATAAACATTGTGCTAATCAATAATGCAAACAATGCAGCTAATACTCCCATCTGCCATACCTTTAACCTTTGTGCTTCTTCCATTTTTTTCTCCTCTCATTTTGCTTATAGCAGGTATTTTCCTTAGGTCATCATGAAACCTTTTATTTCTCACAATATACTTTCCATCAGCTCCCGCAGGGATACAACTGATGAAACCCTTTCCGCTGGTTCTAACGCCATTGCCTTTTGCAGTAACTCCACCCATACCATGGGAAGTTTTCCAATCAAGCCCTCGGTCAAATCGGTATCCTGACCATTCAGCCTTTTTATGACATCCGGCGGTTTTGTCCCAGTCAATAGATAATACATAGTTGCCCCAATAGCATATATATCTGTCCATGGACCTTCCCGGTCGGATATTCCCTCCTTCGCTGTCCGATATTGCTCAGGTGCCGCATAATCCACTTTTAAAAATGCGGCACTAATTGGAGGTTGGGATTCCAGATTATATTTTGCCGCTCCCATGTCAATCAGATAAATTTCCCCCTGCTGCGTAATCATCATATTTCCCGGACTGATATCACTGTGGATAATCCTGCAATCATGCATTTCCTTCACTGCATCCAGAACCGGAAAAATCATATCCACCACCTCCATAATGGCATAGGGCTTATATCCCTTGGTGCGCATTTCCCGTCCGATACTGATTCCTAAAATATATTCCATCACCATATATGCGGTGTCATTTTCTTCAAACGCATCATAAAGCGTAACAATATGCGGTGTATGCATGAACTTTGCCGTAATCTTAATTTCCTTTAAAAACGACTGCATACCATAACGGTAAGGCTCAAGCAAATGGGAACTTTTCACCGCAACATAGGTATTGTCCCGTTCCGCCCACTCTGCCGGATAATACTCCTTTACTGCCACCAGACGGTGAAGGCGGATATCCTCACACAGATAGGTAATTCCAAAGCCTCCAATCCCTATACAATCAATAATCCGGTAATGATTCTTCAGACAAATTCCTGCCGGAAGTGCCTGTTCCCTTACCGTTTCCTCTTCCATTTCTGCCAATACCGGCTCCTGTTCCGGAGCTTTTGTATTCGTCAGCTTTTGGAAGGCTTTAATATCCATATACCGGTTTTTGAGAGACAGGATTAATGCCTGATGCTTCCCTATAGTCTTCATAGTCTGTACCACCACTTCGCCGGTACCTGCACTACCTTTTTCCAAGCTTTTTGCCACATTTCTTAATCGTTCTTTGTTTTCTTCCTCTATTAAAAAAGCAAAACAGGAGATTCCAAGCAGATTGTCATACATCCTCCACACACCGGCTTCTCTTTGTCTCGTAACACAGAATAATTTTCCCACAAGATAACGCTTTTCTAACACATCTCCTGTTTTCCAGCCAAACCACTTGTCCGGCTCTTTCTCCGGTTCCCAACCGCATTTCGGACATTTCTCATAGTCGCTTTCCCATTCTGCAAAACATCCTCTGCAAACTTTTTCCATTACTTCTCTCACTCCAGCCTGCTCATATATTTTCTCTGTACAAATCGTAATACAATGCGGCAATCGTCTGATACCGCCCTGATATATCCAACGACAAGCCCTTATGGATTGCCATATCCTGCTGCTCGGAAACCGGTACACCCAAGGGCTGCAACAGCTTCACTGTATCCTGCTGCTGCCTGTCTTTCGCACCGGGAATACGTATTCCGGTCAGCAGATAATATATGCTGGCACATATGCTATACACATCGCTCCATGGTCCCTGATTGCCATTCCGGTCATATTGTTCCGGCGGTGCATAGCCCTGCTTTAGCTGCACTGCCGCCTTCTCACCATTTCCATAACTTTTTGCTGCGCCAAAATCAATCAGCTTTGCCCTTCCATCCCCTGCCAGCATAATGTTATCGGGACTGATATCCCGATGGATAATATTCTTCTTATGCACTTCATTTAATGCCTTTAATACATCCTTCAGCAAAGAAAACACCTCATCCGACATCAGTCTTCCGCCCTTCGCCTTTGCATACCGTTTCATATCAATACCGTCAATATATTCCATAACAATATAAGCAGTCCGGTTCCCGTAAAAAAAATCCCTTACAGACACAATTCCCGGCATCAGATAGAATTTTGACAGGATTTCTGCTTCTTTAATATACGCCTCTAATCCCTTCATATACGCCTGCTGCTCCCGGGTGACCGTTGCCGTACTCTGTTCCGGTGTTACCGTATACTGAACCGAAACTGATAGCTGTTCTGAATAGGAAAGGGCGCTTGAATTTCTTACTGCAATCTGTCTTGGAAAATACTCTTTGATACAGACTTTTCTGCTCCGGTAAAAATCCCATCCGATATATGTAATACCAAAGCCGCCAATCCCGATAACTTTTCCAATCAGATACTTTCCATTTAAGATTTCACACAAAGGAAGACTATTCTTCGGCTGCTGATACTGGGCTGTCGAAAAGCCACAATACGGACAGATTACCGCCGGTCTATTCACTTCCTGCATACAACCCATGCAAAGCCTGTTAGGGTCCACTAATTTTTTACCCATTTCCATTTCTCCTCTTTCAAAAACCTTATTCAAAGTCAATGTCAAACATTTCTATATCTTCGACTGTGCTCTCTTGTTTTTTCCTCCCCTGTCCTTTGCTCTCTTGTGTTGTATTTGTCCGGCTGCCGGCATTTTGCACCGGTTCCCCGTTAACCCATAACACCAGAGCAGAAGCGTCCTGCTGTTCCACTCTCGAACCATTCTCATACTGGTAGAGTGTCTTCTCTAATGTATTATAAATATATCCAGGCAGCAGGCTTTGGTCTGTTACTACACCTGCCTTTACTGCTCCGTCATAGGAATCCTCCTCAAACTGCAACTCCAGATAGGAAGATAGCCCGGCTTCTTCCAGCACTTTTTTTGCCTTTTTCTTTCCCACTCCAGAAAAATCCGGTATTGGAATTTCATAATCAGATACCTTGCCACAGGATACCGTAAATGTCAGATTTTCCGAGCCATCGCATAACTGTCCCGGTGTCAGGGACTGTGCAAAACAGACTCCCGCCGCATAATTCTCCGAATACTCTTTTACAAGATTAACCTTTCCTGTCTTTACTGCAAATTCCCCGCCTGCCTCTGCTTCTACAGGCACCATCTCAGCTCCGGGATACGCATTCTCCTCTATGTCAAAACGATACCAGGAAAAATAACTGCGAATTTCCTCTATGCTTTTCCCTGAAAAATCCTCCATAGTGTATTGATGGTCACCACCACTGACATATAAGGTAACCTCTATATCGTTATCATCCGAAACAGCTCCCGCCTCCGGCTGCTGGCGAAGCACCGTCCCCTCCGGCTGTGAATCCAGTTCATATACAACAGAACAGTTCTCCACTCCCATCCTGTCTAATTCATCCACTGCATCATCCAGCGTCTGCCCACTGAAATCAGCAAGAATCTGGCTGGAACCGGAAAGAAAATCCTGTCTCTCCCCTGAGCGGCGGATAAATGCCGTACCGCCAAGACCGATTCCCACTAAAAGGCAGATTGCCGCAAATATTATTCCTGCCCTGCCCCAGACAGGAATATCCGAAAAGCTTTTTTTCTCCTTTACCCTTGGAAGAATCCACTCCGACTCATAGACCGGAACAAAATTCTTTCCCTCCAATGCCTCCATAAATTCATCTGCACTTTGGAGACGATACTGGGGCTGGATATTTAAGCATACCATGATTGCCATCTCCGCCTGTTCCGGCAGCGTCACCCCCATCTCCGAGGGGGTAATTAATGTGTCATGCCCCAGCCGTTCCTTTGCCGGGATGGGTTTTTGTCCTGTCAGCATCCGGTAAAACAACGCTGCTACAGCATAAATATCCGTATAAGGTCCCTGAGGCGCTCCACGACTGTACTGCTCAATGGGTGCATACCCTTCCTTCAGAACCACCTCTGCGCGCATATCCGCCAATACATCGGAATGCCTTGCGGCTCCAAAATCAATCAGCTTGATAACCCCTTCATCTGTAACGAAGAGATTATCCGGTGCAATATCCCGGTGCAGAACCCCTCTTTTATGGATTTCCCTTAGGGTATGCAGCAATGTCAGGATGATACGTCGGCACCACTCGTACTCTTTCCTTCCTCCGGACTTTTGCAAAATGGTCTTGACATCCATTCCCTCCAGATATTCCATGACTATGTATCCAGTTCCATTCTCTTCAAAAAAATTGGATATCTCCACAACCCCTTTAATATCCTGGAGAGCAGCAACATTCCTTGCCTCTTCCAGAAACTGCTGCAACCCTCTTTCAAATCTGGGTTTTAAGTTCTCTGCCATAAGGGACACTGTCATGTTATCTCCGGTGCGCCGGATATACTGCTCCGGGAAAAATTCCTTCACTGCTACCTTCCGCAGCAGCAACCGGTTCCAGCCAATATAGGTATTGCCAAAACCTCCGGAACCGATGGGATACCCTATAATGAATTTATTCTGTAACACGGTTCCCGGTTTTAAGTACCGGTCTGACACTGGGTCTGCCGTTAAGGACTTTCCGCAGTTGGGGCATATATGTAATTTTTCTTCCCGTATCTGTGTCATACAGTGGTAACAAAATATCATGGTTTAATCTCCCCACTGCATATTATCTATTATTGGTGCAGGCGTATCTGATTGTTTCTTTGGTGGATTAGTAGGTTGTGTTTTCTGGGTAGATGGCATCGGTTTCTCCTTAACTGCAATCCGGTAGGTCAGATTTTCCATCTCCTCTTCTTTAAAGTAATCTACCGGTTCACCATTCTCATCCACAACCTTAATATTTGCTTCATCCGCTACCATACCGGACAGCTTATCAGACGGATATTCTTTTCCATCTTTCCAATACACTACAGACTTGAATTTCTCCTTGTCCTCTAAGCGCTTTTTAAAGTCAGGCAACGATTCGCCCTCATTCAAGCAAATGGACTTTTGAATCACATAAAACAATTTTCCATCCTTAAGCTGTTTAATATCTTCCGGCTCACTCATATCCAGCTTCTCTCCTTCTGTGTATGTCTGGTGGCATATATAACCCTCCTTCCAATCACCATGATAGGTATAGTAACTGTAATCTACCAGTGAGGAATCTTTTAAGTATCCCATCCCCTGAAAGTTATATTTTCCCTTCTGTTCTATAGCTCTTTTATATATAGGTGCTTGGATTTCCGTAATATATTGTCCTTCATAATTCTCCAGTTCCGTGCAATTTTCTTGTTCCTCATCTCCCCAACAAAAAAATTTTCCTCCATAATATACAATTTCTTCTATGTCGTTTATTTCAATTTCAATCAGAGAATTATTCGTAATATCTTCTGAGGAAAGTTCTATTGTTTTCTTTCCATCTTTTATTTTAATCTTGCAGATTTCAAAGTAATCACACTCTTTATTTCCAGGGTCTACAGACGTTAATTGATTCTCATTCAAACCTAGTTTTTCTAGCAAAAGTACGGCATTTTTCTGTGAATCCACAATATCCTGACAAGACGTCTTTTCCTTTGAGGCAACATAAACAATTAGTTCATGTTCATTTTCATCCAATGGCAATTCCGTACCCGGATTTATAGATTGGGCAATAATTTTACCTTCTTCTTTTTCGTTATTATACATATATCCTTTTTTAACATCAAAATTAGTGGGAAGCTCATCCTTGTGCTCACTACACCATTCTTTTGCATCGTCATACCCCTTACCTGTAAAATCTTCGACATACTGGGCTGACTTATACGAATCTCTCCCTGCATCCATACCCCTGTAAACCACAAAACCACCAACAACAGCTATACAAAGCAAGGCTGCCACCAGCCCCTTTGCCCAGATTGGAAACTTACCGGTCTCTTTCTTCTTCTTTGCCGTTTTTATCCTTTTCACAGACGGGGCATTTAATTCCTGAAGAAATGCGCCGGCAGTTACCGTCCGCTCCTTCTGATAAACATTTAAGGCATTCATCAGCGCATTTTCCACATTTATCGGAATGGATACGCCAAGCTTGGAAGGTTCTTTTAACTCATCCACCAATGCCCGCTCCACGGATTCCTGAGGTGTCCGTCCGGTAATCATCCGGTACATGACCGCCGCTACAGCGTAGACATCGGTCCAGGAACCCCTGTTGCCGCTGCTGCGGTACTGTTCCTCCGGTGCATACCCCTGTTTTAAGATGATAGCAAGGCTTTTTGAATTGGCGGTGGTCACATAACGGGCGGCTCCAAAATCCACCAGCTTTGCCTCCCCGGTATCCGCCACCATGATGGTCTCCGGTGAAATATCACAATGAATTATATGCATGGCATGAACCCGCTCCAATGCCTGAAGGATAGGGGAGAGCAGGGTCACCGCTTCCTTCACACCATACCGTTTGCCGGATGCCAGAATCTCTTTTAAAGTTCTGCCCTCTACATATTCTGTAATCACATACCCGGTATCATTTTCCGACACACAGTCATATACCCTCGCTATGCCTTCTATGGTGCCTAAGGACTGCAGCTTATTCGCCTCATTTAAGAAGCTGGTAAGTCCCTGCTCAAACTGTGTCTTTGCATCACCCGAATAAATGGTAACTTCCTGTTCCCCTTCTGACCTTGTGGAGAAATCACTGGGAAGGTATTCCTTTACCCTGACCTTCCGATTTGCTTCGGCGTCCATGCCCAGATAGGAAACGGTATGCCCACCATAGCGGAGTACCTTTCCCACAATGTATTTCCCTCCCACAACTGTTCCAGGTGTCAGATAATAGGACTCCTGTTGCAGGGCAGCCTCATTAAACCCACAATAGGGACAAACCGTAAACCGGTCCTCGATTTCACTCATACAACCCATACATAATTTCATAATGGTTCTATCCTTTCTTTGGTATGCCTTTGTTATTCCGTAATCAATACACTCTCTGATTTATTTTTGTGCCCGTAATCTGCCACAATCTTAAATGTAATCTTTTTTTTCTTTACAGCCGTTTTAACAACTCCAAATGAATAAGTACCCTTTGCTTTTTTTATTCTTTTTGCAAGAAGTTTGTTTAATGTTTTTTGCGTATTTTTGCCCTTAAATCCGCTTGCCGTAATTTTCAGGCTCTTTGCATCCTTTACATTATATTTAATCGTATACTTATAATAATTTCTCCCCGATATTTTGATTGATTTCCTCTTAATCTGTATCCCCTGTGTCTTTTTCGTAAACTTCTTGTTTGCTTTCACCACCTTTGGAGCAGCAATCGTCACCTTAAGCTTTACATCATACTCATATCCTGCCTTATCTTTAAAGGTAATGGTCTGGGTCTTTTTTAATATATCCTTATAATACTTAACAGCCTTAAGGGTTTCCTTATTTTTATCCCATTTCAGATATTTTTGATTCTTAAACGTTGTGCTCTTTTTGTCAACATACTCCTGTCCCACTTTTACGAAATCTTTCAGGCTATATGTTTTCCCCAATTCTACTGTTAACTCCTTTACGCAACACGGCTTTACAAACCATGATGCATCGTGCTCCTGCTTTGTCTTTGCATCAAATTGCTTTCCACAACCTTTACATTTGTAGGATTCCCGGTGTCCCACTTTTCCTGCTTCAACTTCTTTTCCTTTTTTATTCGTTTTCGGTACCACCGGCTCTGTTTCCGCCTCATACTCAAAACAGTTTTTCGCTGTAAAATCATGAATAACTTCAAACTGCACTAAAATATCTTTGCTCTCTGTATAATTCTTGGTGTCATTCGGAATGAACTTTATATACTCTTTATTACTTCCCTCTTTGAGTATTTTGTCAGGATTCTTCCATTCAAAATGTCCATTGTCATTTTGTACAGCCAGTGAAACGTCACTCAATTTTTCTCCGCAATATGCACGGATATTCTTTGACTGCGGTAGATTGTACTTTGGTACTGCTTTGTTTACCATTACGGTTATTGAATTGGATTGATCCTTTGTTCCCTTTATCATGGCATAAATGGAATACGTTCCAGCATTTGGCTTGAATTCCTTTGGGTTAAATTCTACGTATCCGTCTCCTTTTTTTTCTTCCTTGTAATGCCATACTAGTTCCCCAGAATTTTGACCTTTCGTTTCCAGATCAAAAGTGTCACCATATACAATATCCTGGCATTTAATTTCAAAGCTTTCCCAATGTGCTTTCAGTGCCAGTGTGTGCTCTTCTGTCGGTTTCACTGCGGTATTTGCATCTATCTTAACAGCAGTTTCTCCTTCCCCTAAATACCAACCGGCAAAAGTATGTCCGGTTTTCGTAGGTTTCGGCAGTTCTCCATATGTCCCACCAACGGTAACCTTTATATTATTTTCCGTTCCTACCGGAAGTTCTCCTCCATCTGCCTCCAAGGTTACTATAATTTCATTTCCTGTCCACTTCGCTTTCAATGCCAGTGTGTGCTCTTCTGTCGGTTCTACGGTGGTATTTGCATCTATCTTAACAGCAGTTTCCCCTTCCCCTAAATACCAGCCGGCAAATGTATATCCTTTTCTTATAGGTGTCGGCAGTTCCGGGTATTTTTCACCAACGGTAACCGTTATATTTTTCGATCCTTCCGAAAGTGTTCCTCCATTTGCATCCAATTCTACTGTCACCATATTATCCGGATTTTCACCCGATTCCGTTGTTCCCTCTTCACCCGTTTCCTCTGTGACTTCTGTTTCTTCTGCGTTCACACGTTGCTTAAAAGTCATTACATTAATAGAAGACACTACCATTGCAAATACCATTATCCATGCCATCATTTTGTTACGCATACTCTGTCTCTTCATCTGTCTCACCATACCTTTCTTTTTGTGGTTCACTGGTTTTCCTTACCGTTCACTTACCAGTGGACGGATTCTTCGCCGCATCTTCCGTACTATTTTTACCATATTCCTGGCAATATGCCTTTATCGTCTCGGAATCATACTTCTGTTCCAATCCTTTTGCGAATACGGTCATGTTTCCTGTTATACCATCGGCAACCACAATATTTTTATTTTTTTCATAACAATTGATAAAGCCCCGCATATAACTATGTGTATCCTTAAAGGTATTAAATGCCTCTTTCTTGATAGGAAATGTAGTTGCTATCTTACTGCTATCTTTCCGGCTCTGCGCTCCATCCTGCATCATGACATACAGTAACCGTTTACATGCCATCTCCCGATTGGAATCTTCATTCTTTCGGATGCCAAACCGCTCGGAATAGATAACGAGCATCTCTTCTTTATCATTTACCACCACATAGGTCTGATAATTTTTCACCTGATTCTTATTCTTTGTACCTTCTGCATCTTTAAGCTCAGACAATCTCTTACGGAGTGAAGCCCCGGAAACAATACAGTTTCCACATAGCTCTGAGGAGGTTATGACACCTGCAGTGCCTGAATCTTCCAGACTGCTTCCAAGATAGTATTTTGGCTGATATGCCCCTTCATTATAGCTTTGCATACGAATGAGCTTGCTGCAATCCGGCTGCGTTCCATTACCTTTTTTACTTAAGAGAGCTTTCCACGCATCTTCATCCTGAAGATAGGCTGCCCGGATTGCTGCATCCCCCTCAAAAACCAATATGTCCTGTTTCTGTTCCTGCTCCTCTGTTTCATCCTGTCCGCTAAACAATTCCAGCAGCTCACTTAACCTGATTGTTTCATCTTTGCCTTCCAACACTGATGTTTTTTCATTCAATGTGTTTTCTTCCTTCTCATATAATTCACATACATAGAGAAGCAGGGTATCCAGTCCTGTAGGCAGCTCCTTATTTGCAGGAAAATATTTTGTATATGTCTGTTCATCTAAATAAACATATTCCTTGTCATCCAGACTTTGATATACATCCTTAAGAGAAATCAAATCTGTTTTCTGCTCTTCTGATACATGGTCGGTAATATACATATCCGGCCAATCCTCTTTTGGCGTCGCTTTTAACTGTTCCTCCATATCCGGATATACTTCAACATCTATATTGGTTACCTTTTCATTCTCATCCCAGAACTTTTGCTGTTTTTCATTGTCTGACGAAAGTTCTCCCCGATGAAATCCACTATCAAATGTAGCCTTGAGCTGTTCCTCCTGGTCTTCATTTTCCACCCATACAACAAGTGTATCTACTGCTTCCGAAAGATTAGATTCCAATATGGGATTCTGTGTGCCGGTCTTTACAAAGGCAATTGCCACACCGACTGCCAGCACTAAAGCTACTGCGGATGCAATAATCCAGTTCCGTTTTCGCTTTCGCTTCTTAATCTTATCCTTTGGGTATTCCGCTGTACGCTTATTCCGCAGTGCCTCCTCAAACTGCTGGATACTCTGGTACCGCAGCTCCGGCTGCACTGCCATTGCCTCCATAACGGCACGGTCAACATTAGAATTAACCTTAACCCCTAACTCCAACGGAGACTTCAGCTTGTCCTTGTATTCCCGCTCGGTAGACTCAACCGGTTTTCTTCCGGTAAGCATCTGATACATAATGGCACCTACGGAATAGATATCTGTATAAAATCCCTGCCGGCTCTTCTCCCGGTACTGCTCCGGAGCCGAATATCCGACTTTGATTACCTTCTCTCCTGCCATACCTTCCTTGCTGTCATTTAATTGCGCTGCCCCAAAATCAAAAATTTTGATTGAGTGTTCATCAGTAATAAATATGTTATCTGGACTGATATCCCGGTGAATAATACCTTTACTGTGAATCTTTTTCACTCCTTCAATAATCGGCATAATAACACTCATCGCAATGTCTGCCGGCATAGCCCCCTGTTTTTCCAGGTAGTCCTTTAACAAAATCCCATCTATATATTCCATAATGATATAAGCGGTTTGGTTTTCCTCAAAATAGTCATAAATATTCACAATATCCTTTGCCTTGCCGAATTGGGCGACACTTTGCGCTTCCATAAAGAATCTCTTTAACTGGACATTATATTGTTCCCTGCGTTCACCGGACAGCAACCCAACCTTTGTCTCACCCGGCGACCGGTTTACCAGTCCCATAGGATAAAACTCTTTCGCCGCAACAATGATACCCAGAGTGGTATCATAGCATTTATAGGTAATTCCAAACCCACCGAACCCGATTACGGTACCCACAATAAAATGATTTCCCAAGATAGTTCCGGGTGTCAGACAATGGGGCTGCACCGGAGGTGTTCCCTCCACATACCCGCAATAGGGGCAGACCTCGTACTGTCCTTTTACACTAAAGCAATTCATACACAGTTCACTTGCCATGTTCCATACTCCTTCTACTCCAATCGGAATGTATTTTTTTCATCACCAATGGCAATGACCGAGCCGATTGGAATCTCTATCTCAATATTCTGTGGCAGACAATCCTCCGCCCCGTTTACAAACGTTCCATTACTGGAAAAATCCTTGATGAAAAATTTTTGTTCGCCGCCATTCCATTTTATATAGCAATGGTTCCGGCTGACCTTGTCCTGTCCCTCAAAAACCAAATCATTATTGGGTAATCGGCCAAGCCGTATGCTTTCCCCATCCCGAAAGGAAATCTCTGCTCCTGCATAGATACCGGTTAGCCCTACCATGACACCCTTTGGTGCACTCGGAACATAGGGTGGAATCGCCGGGGACTGCGGCTCAGAAGATGGAGTTTTTTCATCCTCTGCAAGAATGCTATACCTTGACTGAATCTGCTCCTGCTTCAATTCCTGAACATGGGGAATTTCTACAATGATAGGTTCCTCCTCCTGTCCCTTATACAGCAATGTAATAAGCGCCAATATACTGGCAGCCGTAGAACAAATCAGATTTCCAATCCCACCAACATCCCGGTTATAATAGCTGCTCGGAAAATAAAATCCCAACGAGCAGAACAAAGCAATATACAGAACAAGTGTTATAAAAATCAGTATGTTGCTGACAATCTGGCGTTCACTCCCAACCATCCCCCAGATTCCTGCCACCAAAGACAGAAAAAGTGGAAGTAATATTAGGATAAACATCCAGACAAACCTTCCGGTAGTGGCGGGTATCTCATAGGGTGCATCCTCTGTAAACACCTTCGCCACATAATCCATCTGTGAATATGTTTCTACCGGGTAATTTGCCTGTTCATATTTTGCAGTCGGCAAAAAAAACAGAATGATATTTAATAAAACAACAATTCCGCTAATAATGCGTAAGGTCTTATTCTTACTATTCATATCATGCCTCTTTTCTTTATTCCTTCTGTTTTTTCAATTCATTCAGTACCGCATTCCAATTAAATTCCTTATTGCAGAGTGGGATAAATAAAAGATTCACATCACCCACTGTGATGACATCATACGCTTCTAACTTTACTGGATTTAAAACAACCTGTTCGTTTCTGTATACAAGAGTACTTGCTTCTCCCGGCTGCACCAGATATAAATGTTCCTTTGGTTCATATACTACTATGGCATGCCGGTCCCTTGATACACTCTTATCTTCTGTCAGCGCTATATCCATCTGAGGACTTCGTCCGATAAAATTCTTTCCAACCTTCAGGCGGAAATCCGTACCAAGATGTGCACCGCCAAGCGCCACCAGCCACCCGACACATGGGGTACCGACCTTTTGCACCTTTGGCGCTTCTACTGACTGCACTCCCGCTTTTTTTGCTGTCGGCGTCTCAAAAAAGTCATCATCAAAAAAACCTACCGTATGGTCATTATCATCACTTGCTTCCATTGTATAATTCCATGGCTGTGTTGGTGTATCAAATGCAGTATCCTGCAATGCCTCTGTTGGCTGGTCTGCGCTGATACTTGCAATTGGCAGGCCTGGTTCTGGTGCAATCGGCAATGGTGCCGTCGGTATTGGCGAAGTTGCAACCGGTTCTGTTATATCCCCTTCTGTAAATACAGTTGTAAGGTTTTCATCTGATGCACTTCCTCCCGAACAATGCGGGCAGGAAGGATATTTCTCCTTATCATAAAAATGACCATTTTCACATCTGCTTAAATTCATTTGTTTTATCCCCTTTCATTTATAAATCATTTGCTATATCATCTATTAGCAGATGATATATGCTTAATATCTTTTTCCTGGTAATGAATCAATGCTACGGAGGTATTATCCTGTGAATGGGAGTTTGCGTGTGTCGCAGCTTCCACAAGAGCCTCTGCTTTCTTCTCTGGTTTCACTGCATCTGCTGTAATAATTTTCTTAATCTGTGCATCCGGCAATGTCTTCGTAATACCATCACTACACAGCATAATCACATCACCATACTGCAATTCAAAAGGCGTTGTATTAATATCCATAAGACTGACATTACCAATTCCCAGAAAACTGATTAATGCCTCCTTCTGGCGTTTTGCCCTTGCTTCTTCCATCGTCAGTTGTCCGGCTGCTACCATTTCCTGCAGGCGAAGCCAGTAATTATGATCCCTTGTTACCTGTTTCATCTGATTTCCCCGAATAATATAAATCCGGCTATCTCCCACAGAAGCCCAATACAGGCGGTTATCCTCAACGATACAGGCAACCATTGTTGTGCCGGAGCCTTTTCCATCTTCCTTAGGAAATCCATAAATTGTCTTGTCCACCACCCGGATTCCTGTTTGAAAAAATTCAGGAATATTTACTTCTGCTTCCTTTTCTATTTTTGTAAAGCCCTGCACCATCATCTGGATAGCTGTCCTGCTTGCCTTCCCACCATCTGCCATACCACCCATTCCATCACACACCAATGCCATTACCCTTGTTTTCTTATTAGAGGCAAGAACCTTACTGGGGGTAACATACACTGCATCCTGCTGGTATTTTCGATTTCCCGTTGCTGTCATTACCATCGTTGTTAATTCCGGTACCTTACGTACTACTTCCCGGGATACTGATTGCGGCACCATATCATTCTTTAAGAAATTACCTTCCTGTTTTCTCTTCTTTCTGCCAAACACCTTATTCCACCTCCAGATAAAATATGTAGCGTTCCTGATTCGTCTGAATATAAATCCATTCTCCTTTTATTAAATATGCTGTCTGGTTTTTTTCTAACATTCCCTGACTGGTATAGGTCTTATTTCCAGAGTAATTTTGTACTGCAAACCGTCCGCTTTTGTCATCATACCAAAGCCTGCAATGCAATCTGCTTACCTGATTGTCACCATCAATCTGTACGCTGCCCTGTTCTGTTCCAACCTTTTTACCAATATCCAATGTTGCATCTTTTGCAAAATAATATCTCTGCCTCTTATTTCCGACCTGCATTAAAACACAGGCTTTTCTCCCTGGTTTTTCATTTGTTTTTCCTTCCGTCTTTCCATAATCGGTAAGCCAATGCCATACGGTAGGCTGTAATTCCTGTTGATTTTTAACCATACCCATTTCTACCATGAAATCCCGGACACTTTGTGGACGGGCACGCCAATCTTCTTTCATTGCATGCTCCACCGCATCATTAATATAATCCGGAATGTCTAAAATCAGATTTTTAAGTGGTACAATTGGAAGACCCATAATGCGGTCTGGTGCATCCGGTGGTTTTTTCCCCGTAACCAGATAATAATAGGTAGCTGCCAATGCATACACATCCGTCCACGGTCCCTGATTACCAGCACGGGAATATTGCTCAATCGGCGCAAATCCCGGTTTAACCAGAACAGACATGCTCTTGGGTGAATTCAACGCATACATTCTCGTTGCACCAAAGTCAATCAGATACACCTGCTTTCCCGGAGTCAGAATAATATTATCCGGACTGATATCCCGATGCAGGAGCCGACACTTATGTATCCGATGCAGGGATATCCCTACGGAATGAATAATCTGATTTGCTTCCTGATATGGTATACACCGCTGATTCATGGTCTGAAGATAACCATTTAAGGTATATCCCTCCAACAGTTCCATCACCATATAGGCAGTCCCATTCTGTTCAAACAAATCATACACATTTACCACATTCGGAACATCCTTTAGCTGGCTGAGCACTCTTGCCTCATTCATAAATACGCTAAGTCCATGTTGATACAAATCTCCCAATGTCTGACTATTGGGAATAAGCTGGCTATCCTCCTTCAGTCTGGTTGCCCACTCAACCGGAAAGTACTCTTTGACTGCCACGCGTATCCCCTGATGTATATCGTATGCCACATAAGTAATCCCAAACCCTCCTATTCCAAGCACTCTTCCTACCACATACCTCTGGTTTAGAATCCTTTCTAATGGCAATGCCCTTTTTTCTCTTTGTACGGTATTCTTAAACCCGCATACCGTACATACATTTTGCCGAAAACTCCTCGTTGAAAAACAATTTGGACAACACTTCATCTGTATCCCTCACATTAATGAATTATTCTTCCATTTCTTCATCTGCTGCTTCCTGTATAAATTGATTCTTTTCAACATGGAAAACTATTTTTTCTCTGCCTGCCGTAATCACATCTCCATCCAGAAGCAGACGGCGGTTTGTCATTTTCACTCCGTTTACAAAAGTTCCATTCGTAGATTCCAAATCTTCGATATAGCATCCCATCTTGTTTACTTCAATCACAAAATGCTGTTTTGATAGTCTGTCATCATCAAAGAAAATATTACAGATATCCGAACGTCCCACAAAAAGACTTCCCTCTACATTCCATTCCACATCCTTGATTGCACCTGAGCGGTCCGTAATGGTCAACCGAATCATTTTGGAATCCGCCTGGTTCAATTCCTCGGGATTCACTTCTCTCTCAACAATCTTTACCGACTTTTTCTTTACAATAACAATGACAATTATTCCGATAACCGCTATCAGTAAAATCAAAGCACTCCACCAATACTGCCGCAGAAACTCTTTACGTGCCTCTTTTTCCGGAGCCAGTCCGTCCTCCACCTGAAAAGATGCTTTCACTTGTGTCATCATATTCTGTTCCTGTGACTCGTCCCGTATTCCGTCAACTGTCAGCGTATATTCACCGTTATAAAATTCTGCCTCCTTCACCGTTAATGTTACAGCTACATTCTTATCGTTTTGACTTACATTGACCTGAGCAATTGTCCATACCTTTCCCTCGTTGTCATCCACATCCGTTTGTATATTATAATGTATCTGATTCGAGGCATCCTGACGGTTTACTCCATTGACATCCTCCAATGAAAAGGTAATGGAATTCTTCCCTTCCTTTTTTACGCTTCCTACGATAACCGGTCCATCTACATCCTGCTCATAATCAGAATAATCCAATACTATCGGTTCAATCGCCTGATTATTTACAGTAAGAATTAATTCATTTTTGCCCGGTAATGCTTTATTAGTATCCGTCCTCAGATTAACTACATAGGTCTCCTTACGGAATATCTTGTCCATTTTTTTAAATGCCTTCTGGACTGTCTCAGCATCCGCATTTGCACTACAATTATAGTAATAGCCATGTCCATTTTGCGCATTCAAAATTTTATTCTTGGTAAATTTAATCTTTTCCTTATTGGGATTTCGCGTATTATTGTTCAGTAAAATTCCATATACAGGAATAGAGGAATTCCGGATGTTTTCCAATGTTACATCCTTATCATTATCCTTCCCATTAATATCATCTGAATCATCCTCTCCATCTGTCACAATCAGAATAACTGTACGGAGATTATCCATCGTGCTTTGGGAAGACTGCTCCTCCAAAACTTGATTCAGAGAACGATATAATATCGTTTTCCCATCACGAGCCGTTATGTATGGTATTTTATCTATTTTCTTCGTATCCTTTTTTACCTGGTCTGTTTCGGTTGCACAGACCGTTCTGCCCAAAACATCCGTCTTATCATTGGATATATCCAAGGTACCAAGGGTATAAAGCTCCATCTCATCACTATTTTTCAGATTCTTACGTAGTTTTTTTAACTGCTTCTTCGCCTCATCAAATTGTGGTTTACTAATAGACCCTGAATTATCAAAAAGAATAATATACCGAAGGCTTTCCCCTGTATCCTCAAAGCTCTTAATATCCCCATTCTGCGTCAACACAACATCTGATACGTTTCCAGATATCGCTGCCTCACTCGACATTTCCGAACCTGTCATGTAAACTTTAACATTTGGTGCCTTTCCTTTCGCCTGTTCTGCTAAGAATGCTTTATTAACTGTCTCTGCATGTACTGTTACAGCTGGCATACTTGCAAGAAACAATACAATCAATAATGCAATTGCCTTTACTCTTTTTCCCATATTCTTTCCTCCCTGCAAAATGGGACAAACATTAACTTTGTTTCTCCTATTTTAATTAAATCCCCCTCCTGTATAATTACAGGGGAATCCAGTATCTGATCATTCATGTATGTTAGATTTCCGTTTTCTGGCGCTACATAAAATGTATTTCCCTTTGGGTCATATTGAACTGAACAATGCTTATCCCTCGCAATTTTCTTATCATCAATTAAAACAATATCCATAGAAGTACTCCGCCCCACAAAGTTTTTCTCAGTATGAAGACGAAAATCCTTTCCACGCTCTGTTCCCGTCATACAAACCAGCCATCCTACAACAGGAGAGACATCTGTTAAATCAAAAAAACCAAAAGAAATCGTCTTATCTCCATCTGCAGAAGCAGTATCACCTTCCGTGCAAAAAAAACCATTATTTATTGGATTCTGAATGGATGCTCCAATAATTGCTCCCAATTCATCACCTAATGACAAATCTACTTCCGCAATCGATATGGTTCTGTCATCCTCTTCTATATCATCCAGCCGGATACCCAGCTTTTCACTATTTCTTTTACAATGCGGACATGAACGGTTGACTGCAGTATCATACCAATGCCCATTCTCACATTTAACTATCATTTTTTCACACTTCCTTACCGTACAAAAATTGCAATTGCAGAATAATTATCCATATTTGTCCCTTTTCCGTTTTTAAGAATAATTTCCCGCATATTAAAGAGCCATTCTGTCGGTGTTTTTGCTTTTTTTAATGTCTTACACATCATTTTTTCATCAATCAACTCCCAGAATCCATCACTGCATAACAGGAAACTACTGTGATTCGTAACGGTAAAGTTGTCTACAACCTGATATTTCGGTGCATCCCATTCTGTTCCCATAACACGAAGTAACCGGCTACGGTCCTCATGATGCCTAATATCTTTTTCCTTAATTTTACCCATATTTACCAGCATTTGCGGAACACTGTGGTCCTGACTTCTGGACTTAAATTTATTCTTTTCAAAATAGTAAATTCTGGAATCTCCTACATATCCATATCTGGCTATATTTTTCTCAATTGTAAGACATGTCACTGTGGTCTTCATAGAATCCTCCGCATTTTCTAAGGATTGTTTTTCCCGCAGTGCCCTTTGCGCCTCCATGATACTGCTCTCAATATCTGCACCGTTGTCCAGAGTTTCTTTCATTTTTTGAACCACAAACTGTGATGCAATGTCTCCTTTCCCATGTCCACCCAAGCCGTCACATAATATAAATGCCATGCGTTCCTGATTCCTTAAAATATCTAAACAATCTTCATTCATTTTTCGTTCACCTTTGTCAGTGAAACTACCGTATGTAATCATTAAGGCTCCCATATTATCCTCCGTATTCTTTCTATGAATTATTATTCTATGTACTTCTCTCAAAATTTCCTGTGATTATAGCAAACAACAACAATCACCCCAATCGAATACGATTTGTTTCATCACCAATCCACAATTCTGCTCCGGAATGAAATAAAATCTCAGTCTCATGGGCAATTTTTTGTCCACTACTTAAAAACACTCCGTTTTTTGACATGTCAAATACTGCGTACTCATCTTTTTCCTTATAATATGTAATGGTACAATGTACTCTGCTGACTGTATTTGATGCAATTACAACCTGTACCTTAGCTGCATCCCTTCCCAATGTAACCTTTTCCTCATCATGCAGATGAACAATGGTACCCACTAATCTTCCACTTATAAATACAATTGCACCAGCTCTTTCACAATTCATCGCTAATGATTTTGTAATCATAATACTATCTGTATTCTTTTTCTCCGTCTGTGAGATTGATTCATAGTATCGTCTGCTCATGGGAACAGCAACTCCGGCAACAACAATTTCGGTCCTACCAACTGAATCAATCCTGTCACGGTTCACAATATAGCTCTGATGACAGCGGAAAAACTTATCCGCCGGCAGAGATTCTTCCAATTCACTCAATTTTCCATAAAAGATAACATCTTCCCCTATAATATGTGCTATAATTTGTCTTTTCTGGCTCTCAAAAAACAGCACCCTGTTTAATGGAATTCTGACCTTGCGTCCATTCACGGAAATGTTTACACAACAGGAAGTATTTTTCTTTTCTTCAACATATCGAATCAGGCTACTCGCCAACTGTGAGTCTGCAATTGGTTTTACACAATATGCAAATGCCCTATACTGATAGCCCTGAAATACATGCTGATTCGATATTGTCACAAAAATGATGTCCACATCAACATTACATTTTCGTATATACTCAGCGACCTGTATTCCGTCTATAGCGGGCATATGAATATCAAGTAAAAGAAGCTCCACAAAAAATTGTTGCTTTTCAATAGAATGAATTACTTCCTGACCGTTTTTATAATAGTAGAAATACAATTCCTCATACTGAAATAATACTTTAACAGCCAATTCATGTATCTCTTTCCTTATAGCCGTTTCATCCTCACATATTCCTATCCTTAACATACGCCCTCAAAACTCCTTCGATATATTGATATCCTTTACACAATCAATACTGTATTCGTTAAAATCTTTCTATGCAAATATCACAATCATGCCAAAAGTCATGAGCCACAGGCATACTCTTTCGCATTCTCCCTCAAAAATTGCTCCTCAACTTCTTTTCTCCTGTATCGGCTAATCGGAACTTTCTTGCCGTTTTTCAAAACGACTTCATTCTCCAGCAGACTTTGAATCCAATTTTTATTGACAATATAACTCCTATGGGTTTTTATAAAAATTTTATCGTCTAACAACTTTTCTACTTCGGATAGCTGAAGTTTCATAATCCGCTTCCCATCAGCCATCACAATATGTACGCATTTTAATTCCGCTTCAATATATAGAATCTCATCTATATCGAAAATTTCTATATGCTTGCTTGCCACCAGAGTAAGAAGCCTTTCACTTGACTTCTTTGCATATGCAATCATGTCCTCCATCAACTCTTCTGACATAATAATGGCATCATAAGCAAATGACTGTTTTCTTACGCTTGTCTTATTGGAAAAACAATCAATTTCTATAATCTCATTCGCACTTTTAAAAGCCTGCTCTATATTTTCCTTATATTTCTGCAACAACTCCTTTTTCTCTCCGTATAATGCAATCTTCGTTTTTATCACTCCTTAGTACATTTTTTTCATGTTATATTTTTTAGGAATAATAAAGGGTAAAATGTCACATTTAGCAAAGAAAATGTAACTTTTTGCACTCAAATCTACCACAATAAAAAGTATTTATTATTACTTTCCTCATTTACAATGTTCCAATTGTTTTCTATATATGTCTTTTATTATGATATTTTCTCATAAAATATATACCATTTTTTAACATATGCCTTGCTGGAAAAACATTGACTCACACAATAAGAGTGAGCCTATGCTCACTCTTTCTTTTCTATGATATTAAATTACACAAATTTTTTCAATGATTTGGCACCAATAGTTCATATACGGAATGAAAAGTTGAATTTTTCATCATGTTTTCAATAAGAAGGAACTAGTCCTTTCACAAAATCACTTACTTCCGCACATTTTGGCGTGGTAATTTTTTTACTTCTATGTTATGATGTAGCCGTTAAGAATGACATGCCTGTTACAGGAAACAAACAGCTGATTCAGCATATGATAGACAATGTTCCGTATAAAAATAGAAGGATTAGAAAGGACTTGATGATTATGGCATACGAAGATTATATAAAAGCGCAGAAAATGGGACTGAAGGCCTTCAAGGCTTCCACCGCAAGAGGACAATATCCGTATCTCCCTGTGTTAGACGAAATATTATCCCATGCAGATATTGAATGCGAGGTAAACTTAGGTGTAATGAACATTTCCTTAAACCAGGTAGTGGGAACCAGCACCTATGGAAGAACCAATGCCTTTGCCTCCAACTTTATGCCACTGTTGGACTATGGAAGTGAGTTTTCATCTAAATGGTCCCATCTTGTGGATGCCCAGATTGAAGAAGGGATTCATGACGCAATCAAGGTCTATGAATACATGAACAAATACTATGTGATTGAGGGCAATAAGCGCGTCAGTGTTTTAAAATATTTTGACGCCCCTACCATTGCCGCCACCGTCACCAGAAAGGTGCCAAAACGCAGTGATGATTTGGAGAACCGGATTTATTATGAGTTTATGGACTTTTATAAGCTGACAAAAATCACCTATATTCAATTTTCCAAGCTGGGAAGCTTTCCAAAGCTGTTAACCGCAGTTGGCAAAAACGCAGGGGAAGAGTGGACAGAGGACGAATGCATGGACTTTTCTTCCTTCCACACTGCTTTTTACAAGGCTTTTAAGGAAAAAGGCGGCAACAAGCTGACCGGAATCACCTGTGGCGATGCCCTGCTCTTTTACCTCTCCCTGTATCCCTATAAGGATTCAAAGGAGGCAACCAGCCAGCAAATCAAAGAAAATCTGGATAAAATCTGGTCTGAAATCACATTGCTGGGGGAAGATGATACGATAGAACTTCTGATGGACCCGACGGAAGACAAGAAAATCATGAATTCTGTTCTCAATAAAATTAAAACCACAAAGAAAAGAGTTGCCTTTGTCTACGATAAAGACCCTTCTGTTTCCGACTGGATTTATGGACACGAGCTGGGACGCCTGCACCTGGAAGAGGTTTTTGGGGACGAAATCGAAACCCAGAGCTATATCACCAACGGTGTCAACGACAATACCGAAAATATCCTGGAGGAGGTCTGCAATGACGGCTATGATATCATTTTTACCGTCACTCCCCAGCTTATTAAAGCCAGCCTGAAGGCGGCTTCTACCCATCCGAATGTGAAGATACTGAACTGTGCCCTGAATTCTTCCCATAACACAGTCCGTACCTACTATACCAGAATGTACGAGGCAAAATTTCTCACCGGTATGATTGCCGGTGCCATGTGCCTTAATGACAAAATCGGCTATGTGGCTGACTATCCAATCTACGGTGTTACTGCCAATATTAATGCCTTTGCCCTGGGGGCAAAAATGGTAAATCCCCGTGCAAAGGTTTATCTTACCTGGTCCACCCAGAAGGATGTTGATATCAATGAATATTTTAAGGAACGGGATATCAACTATATTTCTGCCCAGGATATGATTACCCCGCAAAACGAAGACCGGCAGTTTGGTCTTTATGCTGAAAAAAATGACGCTAAGAGAAATCTCGCCGTGTCCATTTACCACTGGGGCGCCTTCTACGAAGAGCTTATCAACAGCATCATGCGCGGTTCCTGGAAGGTAGAAGAATCCTCTGACAGCAAGGCGCTGAATTACTGGTGGGGACTGTCCGCCGGTGTCATTGACGTTATCTGCTCCAACAATCTTCCGGTGGGCACCACCAAGCTTGTAAACCTGATGAAGCAGTCTATTTCCACCGGTATATTCCATCCCTTTGCCGGTCCTTTAACCGACCAGGAAGGTACGCTCCGCTGTAAAGAAACCGACATATTAAAGCCGGAGGAAATTATGACCATGGACTGGCTGGCAGACAATGTCATCGGAACCATTCCCGTCATCGATGAGCTGGAGGACGCCGCAAAACCTGTAGTCCAGCTGCGGGGAGTAGATATAACAACACCGGATAAAGGGGGAACATCTTTGCTATGAAAATACTTGTACTTGCCGATGAAGAATCCAAGTACCTGTGGGACTATTTTGAAAAAGATAAGTTAGAGGGTATTGATTTAATTATTTCATGTGGGGACTTAAAGCCGCAATATTTGTCCTTTCTTGCGACTTATGCAAAAGTACCAATCCTTTATGTACATGGCAATCATGATGCAGTCTATGACGAGACCACACCAGAGGGCTGCATCTGCATTGATGATGATATCTATGTACATAACGGCATACGCATTTTAGGTCTTGGGGGCTCCAAATGCTACAACTATGGGGCTTACCAGTATTCCGAAAAAGCCATGCGGGCACGGGTACACCGGTTGTGGTGGAAAATCCGGCACTACAACGGATTTGATATTTTAATTACCCACTCACCTGCCTACCAGTTCAATGACGGAGAGGATTTACCCCACTCTGGATTCCGGATTTTCCGGAATCTGCTGGATAAGTATAAGCCAAAATATTTTGTTCATGGTCACGTGCACCTGAATTATAGCTGGAACCAGCAAAGGGAAAGCATATATAACGGACATACTACTGTTATCAATGCATTTGAGCGCTATACCTTTGAATACAAATAGATTTTCTCCAGATTTCAACCGCGCCCTATCTCCTTTTTTGGGCGCGGAGCTGTTCTTTTACTTCCTCAGACGGAATACGGGATTCTACGATTTTCTGAACCGCCTTATTATAGGTCCGGTCATCCAAATGATTCTCCTTCAGGTAACGGTATGTATGATATGGAAAGCAGCAGAATGCCTCCGTCACCAGCCAGGATACCCCCATAGAAGCATAATACGCCGATGTCTGCACCTTGTCCACTGCTGCCAGTATCTTATCAAGATAAAGCCCTTTCTCTTCTGCCGCATCAGAAAGATTCTCCATAGTAACAGTCCGCAGTCTGGATATTTTATGTCCATCACAATCACACTTTAATAAATGCTGCATCATAATAATAAGTGCCACCCGGATTTCAAACTCCCTGTCTGAATAAAGGTACGGCTGAATAAATTCCCATGCTCTCTCCCTGTCCTTCTGAAACAGGGTCATCCCCATGAAAACGCTGTCGCAGACTGACCAGTTATCCACCATGGGAATAAAGTCCGCAATATAGGGCAGCATTTTATCCATATCGCCGGATGCGTAGCTTAATACCATGCCTCTCAGCATTCGCTCTTCAAAATAATAGTCCGGCTCCTCCAATGCTGCTTCCCAGTCTTTTTTTGCAATTTCTTTTGCCACCCTCCGGAGCTGTGGCAGCCGGATTCCCAGCATATGATTCACTCCCGGTACCAGCCCCGAAGAAAACTTCTGATAATCCTCTTCTGACAACGTAATTAAATACTCCCTTATCTCCTGCTGCATTTTCCTCCTCCTCTCTCTATGATATTATACTTAGGTGATTGCGAAACTCTCTATTTTCAAAACCCAGTTGTGTAATATATACAATACCATAAGCAGGGTGCTTTGGAGCCGTTGGTACTTAGGTGCCGTATTTTTTTGGCACCCTACGTACCATTACGAGCGACAAGCAGCAAAAGCGTGCCCAGCGTTGATATTGTATATATTGCACAACAGTCGGTAACGAAAACAGCGTTTCGCAATTGCATATATCTATACTCTATAATCCAATTCCGCTATCTATTTGTATTCCAATCTGAATGATACGAAGCAGAGTTTCATATGCCTGCACACTCTTTTCATCCATGCCGCCCTGATTCTCTGTACTCTCCAAAAAGGTACACAAAGCAAGAAACTCTGCCTGGCTGAGCATATGTACCTCTTCTATGCTGTACTTCTTCTTTGTCAAGCCACGCTTATACAGTTCTTCATAATAACGAAACGCATATGAGACACTAAATTCAAGATATTCTGCCTTTTTACGTGCATAATATTCCGGACTGCCATGCAATACAATCATCCGGAGAACCGGAAAATAATCTTTAAATTTTGTAAACATCTGTACCGATGCTTTCTGCCTGAATAATTGCAGTAATTCTTCGTCTGTCTTATTCTCAAAATCATCTGGAAGCAGCTGTTTTTGCATTGCAAACAACTGATTGATAATATCATCGCAGATTGTCTCGAAGATTTCCTCTTTTCCCTGAAAATGCTTGTAGAGGGCACCCGCAGTGATGCCGGCATCCGCTGCAATTTTCCGCATGGAAGTCTTCTGGTATCCGACACGAAGCATCTCCTCTTGTGCCGCCTCTAATATTCGCTTTCTGGTTAATTCTGTTGATTCTCTCATTGCTAGACCTGCACTTAAATCAAATTTAGTAAACATTGTTTACCAAATATAATTATAGCATCCATCCTATTACTACGCAAGTTAAAAATCCCAAAAAAACACTCTGAATACAAGCTTTAACTTATATTCAGAGCACATTTATAAATCCACCACACATTTTTATCAGCTTTTTGCTATTGTTATACCTAAACCTCTATTTTTTTCCATAGAGTAATCCGATTCCTTTCAGCATCCACGGTGCCTGCACAAATGCTGGAATAAAATCCTGTTTCTCCACATTGGCAATATAATGGATTTCCTCAATTCCTTCCTTACGCAGCTCTTCTATGAATTCCTGCATATCACCATATAATTGCTTTTGTTCAAATAAGTCCTGAAATGCAAAGGAGCCACCCTTCTTTACCACTCTGAGCGCTTCCCTGACAACCTTCCGCTTATCCTTCTCGGAACGCACCTCATGGAATACAAAGTTGCTGACAGCCGCTTCAAAGGTCTCCGTTTCAAAATCCAGCTTTGCCGCATCTCCTTTTTTGAAATGTATTCTGTCAGCTACACCCTCTGCCCTTGCATTTTGCTCACACTGCTCCTTGGCATAGCTCCACTCTGCCCCCCAATAATCTATCCCAATAAGCTCTGCTTTCCGAAATCTCTTTGCACAGCGGATAGTCAGCGCTCCTGCACCACAGCCGATATCCAGCAGCAAGCCTTCGCCATCCCACTCTAAATGCTTTACCAGATACTCATGAACCTTTCCCATCAAGCCGCCCTTGTTAAAATCAAACAAAACTCTGCACCGCCACATATAGATTGTATACACAAGCATAATCAAAAACAAAATTCCCACAATCACATTCATTACCATACTATGTATCAGAAAAACACCCACCATTTCCACAATAAATAAAACTGCTGAAATAGCCACACATAACTGCATCATTGCCGCCGGAACCCAATTGCCATAATCCGTTCCCGCCTTTTCACTACTCATAACCTCTTTACTACTCATTTTTGTATTACCTCCTATAGATATTTATTATACTTTTTTATCAGACTTTGAAATCCACTGTCTGCATAGCATCCAATCATCTCTGTCAGCCGCAGCATTTCTTCCGTTGAATATTCTCCATGAAGCAGCTCCATAAATCCTTTTATCCGCATTCTCACCAGAATCCGTATCAGCTCCTTTTCCTCCCCCATATTTCCAAATTCCTGAAAAAATTCGGAAAACACTCCTTCCATCTGGGAATAAATATGACTTTCAAAATTCTCATATCTGGTTCCGGCTGACTTTTCCAAAAGCAGCTGCACTTCTCTTTTATTACGCCACAGCATTTCCATAAGTTTTTTATCCATATCCGGTCCCAGGCTGATATCCTTTCGTTCTGTATCCGCAAGCTCCTTTCCCAATCTCTCTATCTGCACCAGAACAGGCTCTACAATCTGACAAAAAAGTGCCTCTTTATTTTCAAAAAAGAAGTATAATGCTCCCGTCGTCACTCCTGCCCTTTCACAGATTTTTCTCAGAGAAGCCTTTTCAAAGCCCTGCGCCAGAAATTCCTCCGTTGCAGCTTCTATCAAATACTCCCTTGTCCTTTTTTCCTCTTCCATCTGCATCCTCCCTTTCCGTTTTTTGTTCTTCCATCTACAGAGAATCTTCCCTGGTAATTTTCCTGAATATATAATATCTGACAGCATAACAAACGTTACGTTTTGTTATGTAAAAAACCCGGAGAAAATATCTCCGGGTTAAATAAACATATTCATTTTAGCATCTCTATCATATGAAAACATTACCATTCATCCTCCTAATAGTTAGTCTGAACTAACATTTATTATAGACAGAAGTCAGGGAACTGTCAAGCTTCAATTTTTTTGTGTGTTATTAACTTATGATAATGTCTCCCTAAGATTCACTTGAGATAATGTCACTTTTTGATAAACTATAAAGGTTATAAAAGAAGGTAAAATTACATTGTCTCAAAAACAATTGAAAACATTGACTGTTATTAACCGTTTCATCGACAAGTCTATTACCAGACAACAGGCTGCTGAGC
>UQXF01000033.1 GCA_900544905.1 uncultured Clostridium sp. | reverse complement strand
TCTACACGCGTAAGATCGTCGGCAGCGTCAGATGTGTATAAGAGACAGATATACATATATGTAGAAGATACTGAAGGCAATTCACTTGCAATACCAGTTGATATATATATTAGAAAATGGATTGATAATTATAATTATGATGAAGATACATTTACTGGTTATAAAATGCTTAGTAAAGACCCGCTTGTATACGGACATTTGCGTCAAAATACTAATTCTAATTCACTAGGAGTAGCTAAGACACTTGAACTTGTAAAAGAATAGTTAGGATATAATTTTTTGTAAAAAGTAAAAAAATAAGGAAAGAAAGAGGAAAATGGATTCCAAAGATGAGCATTCTTGGAATCCATTTTTTTACGGATGCGTCCGTTATAAAGAAAAAGGGATAGCTGTCTATAAAGTGTTGACGCAAACTATGGATATTTTTCTTTGTGGCATAAGTAATATTTGTGTGATAAAATTGAAATGTATTTGTTGGATTGCAAAACGATGCTTGGCTGTTGTCTGGGAATGGCAGTATGGATGTATGTAAGGACAAATAGACCGGAACAGGTGAAGGAAAGGATAACAATATGAGAATAGAACACGTTGCATTATATGTAGAGGATTTGGAGAGAAGCAGACATTTTTTTGAAAAGTACTTTGGTGCAGTTTCCAATACACAATATCATAACCGGAAGACGGGATTTCGGTCTTATTTTTTGTCCTTTGAGGATGGATGCCGCTTGGAGCTTATGAACCGGGAAGAACTCTTATCCTGTGATAATACAGCTGCCAGAACCGGATTTATTCATATTGCATTTAGCGTTGGAAGTAAAGAGAAGGTGGATGAGCTGACAGAGCAGTTAAAGGGTGACGGTTATCAGGTGACCAGTGGGCCGAGAACCACCGGGGACGGCTATTATGAAAGCTGCATTGTGGATTTGGAGGGCAATCAGATTGAGATTACGGTATAGAAGTGTTAAGACGGAAACTGTGTATATGATTGTCGCAGGGAAGGCAGAAACATGATTCGGAAAATGAATGGAGCCGATATTCCGGTTGTCATGGAAATCTGGTTGGAGACCAATATAAAAGCACATGATTTTATTTCATCGGAGTACTGGAAGAAAAATTATGCGGCAGTGGGACAGATGATGCAGGATGCAGAAATATATGTGTGTGAAAAGCATGGAGAGATTGAAGGCTTTGTGGGTCTGGCGGACAATTATGTGGCAGGGATATTTGTAAAAGAAAAATACCAGTCAGAAGGAATTGGAAAGGCTTTGCTTGATTATGTGAAGGAAGGAAAAGAGGAGCTGGTATTGCATGTTTATGAGAAAAATGAAAGGGCAATCAAATTTTATCTGTGGGAAGGCTTCGTGAAGGTAAAGGAGCAGATAGAGGAAGAAAACCAGGAATGGGAATATGAAATGCGGTGGAGGCATGATGGTTGTTGATTGATTTTTGATAAAATACGTTTAAGGATAAATCGGTTGTGGGGATTTTTCGAGAGGAAAACAAAATCTGATATGGTATATATGCGTTAAGGAAAAAGCATAAAGTGAAGTGCGGTAACAGCAGTTTAGAAATGAATATAGAAAAGGACAGGTAACATGAGTTTAGAGAAAAACCAGGAATATGAAATTACAATAGAAGATATGGGAAATGAAGGCGAGGGGATTGGGCACATTGATGGTATGGCTGTATTTGTAAAGGATGCTGTTGTCGGGGATGTGGCACGGATTAAGATTATTAAGGCAAAGAAGAATTATGCCTATGGAAGGCTGATGAAGCTGGTAAAACCTTCTGCATTCCGTGTAGAGCCAATCTGTCCTCTGGCAAGAAAATGTGGTGGCTGCAGTATCATGCAGGTAAGCTATGAAAAGCAGCTGGAGTGGAAACAGGACAAGGTGATGAATTGTCTGAAGCGCATCGGCGGGATTTCAGATGTGGAGAAGAAAATGGAGCCGATTATAGGGATGGGGAGAACTGAAGATTTTCCTGCAATCCGCTATCGGAATAAGGCGCAATTTCCGGTCCGCAGAGATAAGGATGGCAAGCTGGCAATTGGATTTTATGCCGGAAGGACCCATTCTGTGATTGATACGGATGTCTGTTATTTACAGGATAAAGTAAATGATGAGATTATAAGACGGTTTCGGGATTTTATGGAGAAATATCTGGTTGAAGCCTATGACGAGGAAAAGCATACAGGGCTGGTGCGCCACATTTTAACCAGAGTGGGGAGAAAGACCGGGGAAGTTATGATTTGTCTGATTATTAATGGTAATGAGTTGACAGGTATTTGTGGAAAGGATAGAAAAAATGGGAAATGCCTGAATGTGGAACAGGAGTTTGTAAAACAGATGGCGGATATTCCGGGAATTACCAGCATTTCCATTAATATTAATAAAGAGAAGACAAACCGGATACTGGGAGATAAGTGCCGTACGATTTGGGGACAGGATTATATTACGGATTATATTGGAAATGTGAAATATCAAATCAGTCCTTTGTCTTTTTATCAGGTGAATCCGGAACAGACGGAAAAGCTTTACGGAAAAGCATTGGAATATGCGGGACTGCAGGGGGATGAGATTGTTTGGGACCTCTATTGCGGAATCGGAACGATTTCGCTATTTCTGGCACAAAAGGCTAAGAAGGTCATGGGCGTGGAGATTGTTCCGGCAGCGATAGAAGATGCCAAAAGAAATGCGGAAATAAATGGGATTAAGAACGTAGAGTTTTTTGTGGGGAAAGCGGAGGAAGTTTTGCCGCAGCAGTTTGAAAAAAACGGAGAGCATGCGGATGTTATTGTGGTAGACCCGCCGAGAAAAGGGTGTGATGAAGTGACAATTTTAACTATGGTTAAAATGCAGCCGGAACGGATTGTGTATGTGAGCTGTGACCCGGCGACCCTGGCAAGAGATGTGAGGATGCTGGTAAAAGGGGGATATGAGGTGGAGAAGGTGTGTGCGGTGGACCAGTTCGGACATAGTGGGCATGTGGAGAGCGTCGCTCTGCTGACGAAAAAAGCCCAGTAAATCAAAGGTTTCCACCGTTTTGAGGCAAAAAGGGATGTGTGTTTCTGTTTCCGCAGAATGGCAATGCGGAAACTGATTTACCTAGGGGATAGGAATTTCGGGACAAGTGATATACATTTTGGCAAAAGGGATACCTTTTCGCAAAAGCCGTTTAACATCAGAGGAAGAGAAACTGAGCAGTGGTTTTGATAATTCTCAGGAGTACATGAAAGTACTTGAGATGGGAGGGACACAGGATGAATACATATGATATTAATAGTAATATGCATATTTTAGAACCTTTAATTGAGAAAGCACTTCTGGATACCGTAGTATGGATTACTAGTCGGTGTAAACCACAAGAGCCAGACTATGTAGCAGCTTTATCAACTAAATTTGCTAAAGAGTTCTTTAATATATTAGTGGCAGTCTTTCCTAATTATGATTTTTCTGTCTCGGGAGTATATTGTCATCAAAAACCAATAGTAGATATTAATATGGATAAGAATCCTGAGTTGGGGGATATTTTATTTGTTTATGTAGACAGAAAACAAAATGGCGAAAGAGTTTTAAATTCCCTTTTGCTTCAGGCAAAGATATCAAGTCATCCATGGTTAAGAATACATCATAGCGAGATGCATCAGTTGAAATTATATAAAAATTGGCCTGAGTTTACATATTGCAGAGCAGGATATATAAATGGTAAGAAAAGAAATATTTTACCTAAAACAATAAATGATGGGGCACAATACTTATTAATAGATAATAATCCATTAACAAATGGAATCTATGCTGGAAAGGAAATGTTTCCAATGGGATGTGCTGTTCCTGATGATATTCTATATATTAATGACAGTTTATCAAAGGAACTTATTAACATGTTGAAGTTTAAGACGGGACGAACATTTGATAGTAACCCGTACTCGACGGAAGATGACTGGTCAAAAATGATATGGGATTTATTAAGAATTGCGGCTTTTAAACCTTCAAAGAGAAAAAATGCACGTTTGGGATCATTTCCAAGAAATAATGAGTATAATCATTTTTGCACAGAAAATATGCGAGGAATAACACTACTTGAAGAGGCATTGGGCAATTATAAAAATATGGAAGGAATGTTTGATGAAGATAGTGGTGTATCAGTAGTGCTAGTTGAAAGTCAATTGAGAAGAGAGCAAGAAGAAAGAGAACTATATGTATGATAAAATAGCGCATTGAGGTGGGGAAATTTTTACCCCATTCTCAAAATCTCGAATACTTTTGCTATGCAGTATAAAATAAAAGTTCAGGGGAATATTGAAACCGTTTGCCTTCTGTCGAGGAAAGCCCGGTAAATCAAAGGTTTCTGCCAGTTGGGGGCATGTGTTTTATCGAAATTTGGAATGTAGATATGTTTCCGAAGTGGGGACGGGGTTATGCGAAATGGTTAAATAGTAGAGTTATGCGAAATTGTATGAATATGGAACTGTAAAACAAACCGCTGGAGCATGGAGATTTTCCATGTGCCAGCGGTTTGTTGCTGTCCAATTTACCGCAGAAGCGGCATACTGTCCGCCAGCTTATTAACTTTTTTCTTTGCGCTTCAGACCGCAATGCCGAAATACTGCAAGCTGCTTTTGGGAACCTGCTCTGTTTTCTCAATAAACTCATCATAAGTTTTGCATCTCTGAGCAAGAACGGAGAAGCCCACCATTGTAAATATAGATGCTCGTTTTTACTGCACCCAAGACTTTCACCGCGAAATTCCAGGTCATGAAGCACAGAGCCGAGCTCCAAGCCCTAAGTAAATGATGTTGAGCAGATAGATCAGATTCACAAACCGGGTCAGATCCAGACGGAAGTCAAACAGGGACAGCGCCGGTATCATAAATAGGATGCCGTAACAGAACACTCCTTGAATCGCTGAAGTAAATCACCACTCCCTTGGTATTATAGTAATATCGTTGATCTCTCGGATTTATAAGAAACGTAATGCAAATTAAAAGGAGAACCGGACGCATCCGATTCTCCCAAGTACGCTCCTTAGAGACGCACCGCTATTCACACTTATAGTATACAAGAAAGGGATAGAAAATGCAAGGATTTTCACGACTTAATAAAATTTTTTAATTTGGCAAGTTTGGCATTATTATCCGTATGAATAATCTGGTTAAAAATACTTGTTGTTACATTGGTGCGTAATTTTTCAACGATGTCTTCAAATCCCGATATAATCCGTTTCATTTCTGTTTTTGATACATGAAGAAGTTTCAACTGGTAAATTACCAAAACTAAATAGTCTGTGATAGTTCCAAAAGTTAAGTTCTTGACTCCGGTAGCGTTGGAAATCGCATTTCCCACTTGTTTATCAATGCTGCCAGTTCGGAAACGTGTATCGAAAATTACATCGTTATGTGCAATAGCATTTCTAAGGTCTTTTGTGGCATAAATCAGACGTTGTGGCATCATAGCATTTGTATCATCAGAAGGACGTATTCCAAGTTTGTTTGAAATATCTGCCCTGCAATTTTGATTCAAACATGAAACAAAATGACCAAACTCACCTAAACTAAGTAATTCAAAAGTCGCCCATATCGGCAGGTTAGCATCTTTGCGAAGATAATGATCTGCAATTTTATTTCCATTCCCATAAGCATCAGTCTGAACTTTGTAAATTCGATTACGCAGGTCTAACCGTCTTTTTAATTCACGCTTGAATTTTTCTTCAGCTTTTTGACGGTCATAGGTGTTTTTATATGTTTTACCTTTGGTGGAAAACATTTTATAGTTATCCAGCAATTGATTATAGATGTCAATAAAATTTTCGGAATTTGTTGAAGCTACTAAGATGTCCAAAACATAATTCTTGATGGCTGTTTCGATTAACATTACGTTAGGATAAAATAATGATTTTAATTGAGCATCAAAGTCATAGACAGCAACCAATTCCTCAAATTTTGTATAAGGAACATGGTTTGAAGGTACATTTATGTAACGATAACCTTTATAGCCATGATAATATCCTATATTCATAAGTTTGCGCTTTTGCGATGGCCCAGAAATAGAGATTCCTTTTTTGTCGCGCAAATAGCGCATTAAGCCATTTGTACTTTTAGGATGTGAGTTTGGCATATTCATGCACCTCCCTCGTCAGTAATAATCCTAAGTATATATCAAAAAGTATTCTTCGTCAAAGAATTTGAAATAAAGATTTGTTGGTTCGATGAATAACAGCAGTTTGTGGGAAGTTATTTTGAAGAAAGTGATGCGGTATGCAGGTAAGAATTATCAATCAGATTCCGGCATCGGCGGTAAGAAAGAAGCGGGTATGTGCTTATGCCAGAGTCTCCACAGACAGCCGGAGACAGGAAGATTCGCTGGAAAATCAGACAGCAACCTATGAGAGATTGATTAAAGGAAATTTTGAATATGAGTTTGTCGGGATATATGCAGATCTGGGTATTTCCGGTTGCTGCGAAAACCGTCCGCAGTTCCAGAAAATGCTGGAACGGGCAAGGGCGGGAAAACTTGATCTTATCATTACAAAATCCATATTGAGGTTTGCGAGGAACACACTGGATTGCTTGAATTATGTGCGGGAGCTGAAGGATTTAGGCATTGGGATTATCTTTGAAAAAGAAAATATCAATACCCTCGATGCTAAGGGCGAAGTGCTGCTGACGATCCTTTCTTCACTGGCGCAAGATGAGAGCCGCTCTATTTCAGAGAATTGTACATGGGGAATCCGCAGGCAGTTTGAAACAGGAAAGCATAAAATGAGTACCAAGAGGTTTCTCGGTTACGATGCGGATGAGAGCAGCGGCAAGCTGGTCATCAACAGGATGTGGTGCGTCTGTATCAGGAATTTCTGGACGGGAAAACCACAGATTATATTAAGCGGATTTTTGAAAGAGAAGGGGTGCAGAATTGGGACGGCGATACGAAGTGGCAGGCTACGACTCTGATGAGTATGCTGGAGAATGAAAAATATAAAGGCGATGCCTTGCTGCAGAAAAGCTACACGGTGGATTTCCTTACCAAGAAACGGATGCAGAATACAGGCGAAATTCAGATGTATTATGTGGAAGATGACCATGATGCCATCATTTCAAAGAGAATTTGGGAATGCGTACAGCTTGAAATAAAACGCAGAGCAAGGTATCTGGAAGAATATGGAACAAACTCCTATTCCCACCGGCCGGAAAGCAACTCGTTTGCGTCGAAGATTATCTGCGGAGAATGTAATAAAGTGTTTGCACGAAAAGGCTGGCGAAGCAGTACAGGCGTTGACCGTAAGGTATGGCAGTGCAGTGAGCGTTACAAAAAAGGTGTTATGGGCTGCTCCGACCGCCACGTGGAGGAAGAAACGCTGGTAAAGGCGTATCTGATGGCATGGAATGCCCTGGTAGAGAACCGGGAGGCTTTTATGGAGCGTTGGAAGGAACAGATACAGAGTGAGAATTTGCTGGAAAGTTATCGGGCGGAGAAGTTTATAGAGTACACGGATGGCGCGGAGCCTTTGGAGGAGATGGATACGGATTTTATGCTGAAAACGCTGGATCACATCAAGGTTTTTGAGGATGGGACGCTGCTGGTGGTGTTTCTGGACGGGACGGAGATTGAATGTAAAAATGAAGAGGAGTAGGAAAAGAGGACGATTGGGAGTATCGATTCCTAATCGGCTTTTTGTTTTGCAAAAAATGAATAACATGTTTGAACGTAATGTCAAAATGGTGATTTGGGCAAAAAAACAAGTGGATATGTCCATATCTATTGACTTGAGTATAACAAATGTTATATATTGTATAGTGTGATATTAGGAGGATTGTATGTTTGCGAACCAGGTTAAAAATGTAAGAACACAATTAGAAATGAGTCAGAAAAAATTAGCGAATGCTCTGGGAGTAAGTTTTGCTACCATTAATAGGTGGGAAAATTCAAGAAATGAACCGAGTCAACTAGCTAAAAATTCTTTTTATGAATTTTGTGAAAGCAATTTTATTGATGTTAATGAATTGAAAAAGCTTTGACGATTTTCTTGTTTATTTATAAAACTCGATTGGAGGATGTAAAATGGCCAGAGCAGATTTACTATGCGAATTAATTAAGGCAGGATTGCGAAAAGATGATATGACTTTCCGTAGAGCAACGCAAGCAATTTGTGCCGAAGAACGAACAAAGCAACATGAGATATTAGCGAATAAAATAGAGCAGCTTCTAAAGGAAAATCCAGAACAGACAATTCCTACTCCCAGGAATACGAATATGCACACTATAAACAGTATCAATAGTATTCCAAAGCATTTATTTGAAGAGAAAATGCCAGAAAAAAGATTAGAGCAACTATTACTTCCGGATAATGTTGTTGAAACATGTAGAGCGATTATTGAAGAACAGATGAGGGCGGATTTGCTTAGATCTTATGGGTTGGAACCAAGAAACAAAATTTTGCTTATAGGTCCCCCTGGAAATGGCAAGACATCTTTAGCAGAGGCAATTGCTGAAGCTCTTATGGTGCCACTTATTACTGTAAGATATGATACAATTATTGGAGCATATTTGGGAGAAACTGCATCAAGGCTCTCAAAATTATTTGAATATGCTAGTACGAGGCAATGTGTGTTGTTTTTTGATGAATTTGATACAATTGGAAAAGAACGAGGAGATCAGCACGAGACAGGTGAAATAAAAAGAGTCGTTAGCTCACTTCTTTTGCAAATTGATTCATTGCCAAGTTATGTTGTTGCAATAGCCGCAACTAACCATGATGCTTTATTGGATCAAGCTGTTTGGAGAAGATTCCAAATGAAATTGGAATTACCAAAACCGACACGAGCCAATCTAGAAAAGTGGTTTGTGCTATTTGAAAAGCGTATGAATTTTTCCTTTGGACTTGCACCAAGTACTTTGGCAAAAAAATTATATGGAAAAAGCTATGCGGAGGCAGAGGAGTTTGCGTTATCTGTTTTTCGCCAATATATTTTGAATGGACCGAGTGCTAAAGCAAAAAATATTACTAATATGCAGCTTCGCCTTTGTGGATATCAGACAGAAGAAAAATAAGGAGGGATGAGTAATGCCAGAAAGACCATTAGTGTTGTTTGCAGCTCCAACAGTTGCGGATAAGGAAAGAAGATATGGTGGTGCAACAAAGTATTTTCTTCCATCACATTCACGACAGGTATCAAGATTGACTCCTCAGTTTAATGTGCTTCAGAATACAATAAATAGCAGAAATATATATTTTACTAATTATGCCATAGGCGTTGATCCAGAATATACATTAGTATTTGAGACAGTAGGAGATCCACGTGATTTTTACAAAGCGGTTAATAAATTGAAAGAGGAGTATTCTACAGTTGAATGGTTGATGGAGTTATCGGATTCTAATTTGAATAATTCAGATGATTTTTATGTTATGGATAGTCAGGCAGCTCGTGATGATTCAAAAAAACTAACAACGAAATTATTTTGCATCATGACGAATCAAGTGGCATTGAATGAAATTATATCGCTATGGAATCATTATCAAGTTGATGAAAATTTTAAGTTTCCTAAAGGAATGGCTGGTTTCAAGCAATTGTTCAGAACATTGTATGATGTGCATAAATGGGGAATTCAGGAAAGGTTGGAGGATACGGGATTAATAGAGATATGGGAAGAAGAATTGCAAGATGCATCGTTGGAAAAGGTAAAGGTTCAAATTGAATTATTCTTCCGTTCATCAATTTCAAAGCGTCAAGAAGTAGAAGGCAATATTAAAAATATTGTTATTCAAACGGGAGGAGAGATTCTTAGTTGTTCGGTTATACCAGAGATTGAGTATCATGCCATTTTAGCTACTATTCCTCGTGAATATGCTCAAAAAATTATAGATAGAGAGGAAATAGCACTTGTAATAGCTGAACCAATTATGTTCCTAAAACCATGTGTTCAAGCAGTGTTTTCAAACGATAATAATAACTTTTCGGATTCAAATAGTTTTAGTGTCCCAACAAATGTTATCGAGGAGCCTATTATTGCTTTGTTTGATGGTGTTCCTCAAGCCAATCATCCTCTGTTAAAAGGAATGTTGATGGTCGATGACCCGGATGGATTTGAAAGTTTTTATGAGGTCCGTGAGCGTGTTCATGGGACTGCCATGGCATCACTTATTTTACGAGGGCAGGATATGTCTACTATTGAGAACGAAATAAGAAAAGTATATGTACGTCCTATTATGAAACCGGAGACTTGGAATAATAAAGTTACGGAATATATTCCAGATGATTTTTTATTAGTAGACAAAATCCATGAAGCTGTTCGTAGATTATTCGAACCAGAAGCTGGACAAGTGGCTTCGAATGTTCGAATTATTAATCTATCAATCGGAATACGTTATAGAGAATTCTATAATATTATTAGCCCTTTGGCACGATTGTTAGATTGGTTGAGCTATAAATATAGAGTTTTATTTATAGTGAGTGCAGGGAATCATCCAGAGGCAATTGATACAGGATTGGATTTTAATGATTTTAAGAAATTAAGTGATGAGGATAAAGATGCAATAATAATTAAATTCATAGATCAGGACATTCGAAATAGGCGTTTGCTGTCTCCGGCAGAAAGTATGAATGCTTTGACGGTAGGAGCAACTTTTACCGATAGTAACGATGAAAATCCAATTGGTCCTTTAGCAAAGTTGTGTTCTGATAATATACCTGCTGTTTATGGTTCGTTTGGAAGTGGGATTAATAATGCAATTAAACCAGATATTTTCTTTCCTGGCGGAAGAAATTTTGTTCATGAAGATTATATGCATAGAGGTGTGGTTAGATGGAGGGAAAGTTCAACAAGGGCACCGGGCATTTCTTCAGCAGCACCAGGATTAACTACGGGAGCAATTGTAAATAAAGCGTTTTCTTTTGGAACTAGTGATGCAACAGCTCTTGTTACCAATAAAGCGCAGGAATGCTATGCTGTGTTAGATGAGATTTTTATGAAAGAAACGGGAATGGGAGTTCCTAACGAATATGTTGCTGTATTGATAAAGGCAATGCTTGCTCATGGAGCATCTTGGAATGGCTGGGATCGATTGTTTCAAGGGATCTTAGGTATATCTGGTAATAGTGCAAAGAATGCATTACATAGATATTTGGGATATGGGGAGCCTGATGTTGAAAGAGTTAAGGAATGTACAAAAGAGCAAGTGACGCTTATCGGATTTGGAGATATCACCCAAGATAAAGCGTTTATTTATTCAATACCGATACCTATTGAATTTCATGAGAAGAGTTTAAAGAGAAAATTAACAGTAACGCTTGCATATTTATCGCCTATACATCCTTCCTCTATTAAATATAGAGAGAAACAAGTTTGGGTAACAATAAATAATGGAAATAGCTTGATTGGCTCTAGAGCGGAATATGATTATCATGCTGTACAAAGAGGTACTCTTCAGCATGAAATATTTGAAAATGATAGTATAGAGGTATGGGATATTGATAAATCTATAGAATTAAAAGTTAATTGTCGAGGATGTGCATCAGAGAATAATCCTGAAATGTTGATACCATATGCACTATTTGCAACATTTGAGATGGCTCCGAATTGTGGAGTGGATGTATATCAAAAAGTTGTTGATAAAGTTCAGGTTAAGAATGCGATTAAAACGGTGTAAAATTAACGGGATACATTTACACTTCACTTCTGAGCATTTTAAGCGAATGGTATAAACTGTTTATGTCTATAAAATGACGGAATGTTGATATTTTAGAAGGGGTAAATGCTATTCCCCTAAATGGGGTATATACCTTTTCGCAAAAGGTAACTGTTTTGCTATTTAGTATAAGAAATAACTTTCACCGCATGTGGAAAGTATCGTGCTTCTGTCCCACAAATCGCCAGATAGTGTCATCAATGTGAAGGAGGAATTCGGAGAAGGCGAAGGCAAGGTGCCGCTGGATGCAATAACGGAGCGTGTAAAGAAATATTAGCCGAAACCGAAAATCACATATAAAATGATACAGGAATATGTGGAAAAGAAATATGGATTTAAGGTGCATACTGCATATATTACGGAGGTAAAGAGATCATTAGGTCTGACAATGTATGATGCACCAAATGCGGTAGAGGAATTGAGACAGCCTAGAAAACATCCGCCGAAAGAAAAGGTAGAAGCAGTAACGGAGGCACTTAAATATTTTGAGGTAATCTAATGGATGAAGAGATTTATCAGATTGCAGAGCAGATAGTTCAATTACATCAGACAGCCTATGAGGTTTACTTGCCATTGGTTGAAGATGTGTGCAGTAGAATTGTGTCAGAAGATGAATTATCACATTTGTTTGATTATTTATTGGACTTTGCGTGTGATGAAAAAATATTGGAATTGTATAAAAGAGTGTGTAGAAGATACTTGTATGTATATCCTAGTTGCATTAAGTCTTATATTGAAGCATATCGGGAAATGTGGGAAGATGAAGAAGGCTTGGAAAATGATTTATAAGTTAAGCAGAGGATAAGTAGTTTGAGAGATATTTTGTCAGAGGCTATAATGTGGCAAGAGGAAATTCATGGCGAAAATTGTTAAGGAAACTATCCATGAAAAAGGTATTGATATTGGCATCTATACTACAAATTTTAAAAATGAATTTATCTCATTAACGGATATTGCAAAATATCGAAATGAGGATGCCCCAAGATTTGTGATTCAAAACTGGATGCGCAATTGTAACACAATAGAATTTTTAGGTGTTTGGAAAGAATTGCATAATCTCGATTTTAACCGTGTGTAATTCGAGGCGGTTTAAAAATAACTTTGTTTGACATGAGCAAGAGCTCCTTTCTGATAGGAATCCATTTCCAATCTGGCAGGTACACAACCTAGTGCGTTATTCAGGTATTGCCTTCCGGCTCCCAACCAGCTAAAACATAAAACCCTGCCGAATGGACTAATTGACTTTTTTGTAGGTATCAGCCACAGAAGTGGCTTCCCAAGGAGATGAACATTATTTGTCCTATCCTAAGGGATAATACACTATGTTTTATCTGGTGTCTATCAGGAACCGTCAGACATGATAATTATTTAGGATAACGTCTGATGAAGGAAGAACACTTTCTTCTGTTATCTAATAATAGAAACTTATTAACCAAGTAGTCTTGATTGACTACACCATTATTATACTAGAAGATGGGAATATGGCACAGAGGACGGTTTGCCTTTGTGATGGAAAATATGTAGGCATTGAGACGATTTTTACCGTCATCAATGGGCAACAGATTAATATCCCGAGAAAGTTAAAAGAGCTTCGTACCAAGAGTCAGAACAATGAGTTGTTTTGTTCATGTGGTTGTGGTGCGAATCTAATTCTCGTTGCAGGAGACAGAAATTTGCGGAAGCAGCATTTCAGATTGAAGCATGGAACATGTAAAAATGAGTGTCACGTTGTAACAGAAGGAAAAACCGCTATTGATTCTAGGATTGTATTGAAGTGCTGGTTGGATGAAAAATTAGGAACTGATGATATAGAGACAAGAGTTCCAATTAATTTCATTGGTGATACAGACAGAAAATATGAATTTTCATTTTTGTCACGAGGTAAGAAAATTGCAGTTAGCTATTGCCGTGAAAGAGTGAATTTGTCAGATGAAAAATTTGAAATTATGAAAGCTAATAGCAACGGCATTCAGATAATTTATATTGTTGATGTGATGAATAGAGGTAATAATGGTCAATATCCGGAAGCTCTTATGAAGGTTCAGGATAGACAGGGATATTGTTTATTCCTCAATGTAGAGAATATTTCGTATAGCGATGCAATGATGTATGCAATATTTTATGCACAAGACAATGATGGTCTTTGGAAAGAAATAGAGATTGCAACTGGTCGGTTATGTGATTATGTTATAGCTGATAATAGACAGATTTTATATAAAGATAAATCGCTGTTAACATTGCTGGAGGAACAGACTGCGGCTTTGCAAGAATCAATGCAGGCAGAAAGAATATGGCATGAACAACAGAAACGGCATTATGAAGAAACTGAAAAAAGGCGAGAACGGATACTAGAGGAAGAAAGGAAACGTAGAGGAAAAATAGGAGCCGAGCATCAGGAGGAGATGAAACGTTGTGATGAGGATTTCAAAAGAAATATGGAAGCTAATTTTTCTCAGCAACAAACGCAAGTTAGAGATGCAGAAGGCAATCGTTGGATTAAATGTGAGTTTTGTGGACGGATAGCCAAAGAGAGCAAGTTTATTTTATATGGAGGTCCAAATCATGTGAATCTGGGAATCTGCAAAGCCTGTTCTTTGAAACAAGCATCGGAGAGAGAGTCTATGGTAGTTACATAGGAAGTGAAAAATCAGATATGTCGGACAGAGTGAGAGCGCATTTAACGTACTTCCTATCCTTTTGTGCATATAGAATTTGTGGTATCAATACAAAAACAAAACGTGTAGAAGTACTTTAGAAGAGGGAGAGTTAGACAAAAGTTCAGTTGTTCGGAAATTCCGAACAACTGCCACTGATGGGAAAAACTATAATACGATTCATTATAAGACTTTGCCTCCAGTTGAAGAGGAGTATTTAGAGTGTAACAACATTGTGAAACAATCTGATTTTGTCGTGAAAAGACCAGCAAATAAAAAGGTTTGGGGATATGAGAACTAAATGTCAGTGTACTTTTCTGTTTGGCAGAAAGCTTTTCGTACAAAGAGAACTTGACATATAAATCCTACAGGTGTAATATTTTGGTGAGCGTAACAGGCTTTTTAAAGTATAATTTTACCCTAAAATCTTACATGCGTAATACTTGGAAAGGAATGTAAACGCCTGAAGATTTAGTATAGGCATATCATCAAAGCAAAATAAACGGAGGACAATATGAAACAAAAAAACAGACATGAACGAAAGAAAACAAGCCGCAGGCTCCTATGGATTGCAGCGGCTGTTATAGCAATAACGATTATTACTGCTACAATATGTATGGCAGGAATATTCCTAAAGAAAAATAAATGGAAAACACCAGAAGAACTTCTGGCTGAATACATGAATCATATTTCAGAACAGGAATATGAGAAGATGTATGCGATGCTGAACATTGAGGCATCGGGCAATGTCAGCCGGGAGGATTTCGTCAAACGAAATGCAGCCATTTATGAAGGCATTGAGGTACAGAATATGACGGTTGAGATTCTTGCGTATGATGAGGAGAAAATGGCGGTAACCTATCGGACTTCTTTTGACACGGTTGCAGGAAATATCAGTTTTGAGAATGAGGCATTTTTCATGAAAGGTGAAGCTGGATATGAATTGGTATGGGATGATTCACTAATCTTTCCGAATTTGACTTCCACAGATAAGGTAAGAGTTTCTACTACACAGGCAGACCGGGGAGAGATTTTAGACAGGAATGGACGAGTCCTTGCGGGAAAGGGTGTTGCATCATCGGTTGGAATTGTTCCGGGGAAAATGGAAGATAGAGAGGACGCAATTCAAAAAACGGCAGAATTATTGGAAGTCACACCGGAAACCATAGAAAAGAAACTGTCTGAACAGTGGGTAAAGGAGGACTCATTTGTACCGATTAAGACAATTCCGAAAGTAGAAGAAATGGAATTGATGGCTGCTAATCCGGATGAAGAAGTACTGAAAGAAAAGGAAAGACATGAAAAGCTACTGGAAATTCCCGGTGTGATGATAGCAGATACGGAAGTGCGGGAATATCCATTAGGAGAAGCGGCGGCACATTTGGTAGGGTATGTTCAGAGTGTTACGGAGGAAGATTTAGAGGAGCATGACGGGGAAGGATATACAGTATCTGATGTAATTGGCAGAAGTGGAATGGAGAGCCTGTTTGAATACGAACTGAAAGGCCAGAATGGCTACAGAATTTATATCATAGATTCAGAAGGAAATGAGAAAGAAGAACTTGCTTATATATTAGTGCGGCATGGGCAGAACATACAGCTGACGATAGATGCTGGTTTGCAGGCTTCGCTGTATGAACGGTTTAAGGAAGACAAGAGCTGTTCGGTAGCAATGAATCCGTATACCGGAGAGGTGCTGGCTTTGGTCAGCACACCATCCTATGACAATAATGATTTTATAATGGGATTGTCTAATGAGCAGTGGACTGCACTTAATGAGGATGAGAATAAGCCGATGTATAACCGGTTCCGGCAGGTATGGTGTCCGGGGTCAACATTTAAGCCGATTACTGCTGCGATTGGTTTAGAATCAGGAGCAATCGATTGGGCGGAAGATTACGGAAACACAGGATTGAGCTGGCAAAAGGACGAGTCATGGGGTTCTTATTATGTAACAACCCTTCATGCATACGAACCAGTTACTCTGGAAAATGCCTTGATTTATTCCGACAATATTTATTTTGCAAAGGCGGCATTAAAGATTGGTGCAAAGGAGATGGAAAGCTCTTTGACACGCCTTGGATTCAATGCGGAACTGCCTTTTGAAATTAAGATGGCGGAATCGCAATACTCTAACTCAGAAAGCATTAAAACAGAAATACAATTAGCAGACAGTGGTTATGGTCAGGGACAGGTGCTAGTGAATCCATTACATATGGCTTGTATCTATTCTGCTTTCTGTAATGAAGGGAGTATCATAAAGCCTTATTTGCTTTATCAAAGCGAAGCTGCTGCCGAGTATTGGATAGCGGGAGCATTTTCTGCTGAAACTGCAGACCGGGTGCTGGATGGAATAAAAAAGGTGGTAAACGATTCCCATGGAACCGGATATGCAGCCCACCGGGATGACATAGTCTTAGCAGGAAAAACCGGTACAGCAGAAATCAAGGCATCGAAGGAGGATAACTCCGGAACGGAATTGGGATGGTTTGCTGTTTTTACAGCAGAAGAAACGGCGGAACGGCCTGTATTGCTTATCAGTATGGTAGAAGATGTAAAAGATAGAGGAGGCAGCGGTTATGTCGTGGAAAAAGACAGAATGGTTTTGGAAGAGTGGTTTAGCAGCTATTAGTCTGGTACTGACGATTTGTGTTTCAGGGTGTAGTGATACATTCCCGGAAGAAACACTGGTTGATGAAAACGTAATTGAGGTTTCAGAGAAAAGGAAAAGCGAAGAAGAAGCATCAGAGCAATGGGAAAAGGGCTATAACCTTCCGGTGGAGGAACAGGAAAAGAAGGAAGCTGAAAAGGATTGTAAAAAAATAATGGAACTTTATTTTTCCATTTATGAGGATGCAGATAAAGGTACGGCATCTAATATTGCACTGAATGATAAAACGGTTCTTGAAATACAGAAAAAAGTAATGGAAACAGGATGTCCGGTTGCTACACTGGTGACGTATTCTAACATGGTAAATTATGAAAGTGTTGATAATTTTCTTAAAAAATGCAAGGCTGGAAAAAGCGGTTCCATAGTAGTATACCAGGTACATTATGACGGCGGCATAGGAAGAATGAAATTCATTTTTGATGGAACAGATATGTATGTTTTAACCACAAGCGGTGTGTGGAATGACAATAAACCAAGGATATCCTGCATTTTCTATACCAGAATCAAAGAGTGGAAATATACAGATAAAGGGTGGTTTGGCTATGAGTTGTGTGTGCCGGAGCCGCCGGAGGTCAGTGAAATCATGGATGGAAGCTGTTTGCTAAGAGTAAAACCAATGACAGAAAAACAGCGTGAAATGTCTGAAAAATGTGTACGGGGGCTTGGATATCAGGGAAATAATCTTTTATGCTCCAATTGGGATACAGACCATTTAAAAGAATTGGATTATAATGGGATGTATGAATATCTGTATGCAATGAAATATCAGGAAAAATTCAATCCGGAGAGTTATCCAAATGGAATACCAAAGGAGGAGTTTGAAAATTTGATTATGGAATATCTTCCTGTTACAGCGGAGCAGATACGGGAATATGCAGTATTTGATGAGGAAAAACAGACTTATGTCTGGGTGCGGCTGGGCTGCCTTAACTATTCCCCGACTTTCTTTGGAACTTCTTTGCCAGAGGTTACGGATATGAAAGAAAATGAAGATGGGACAGTCACCTTAACGGTAGAAGCTGTATGCGATATGGTCATCTGTGATGATGCAGTTATAACTCATGAACTTACGGTGCGGTTTGCAGAGGATGGCAGTTTTCAATATTTGGGGAATAAAATCCTTAACGACGGTATTAAAAATATACCGGAATATCAGTATCGTATAAGAGACTGAGTTTTTGGCTAGTAATAATTTGATAATTGATTTGATATACGATATTTAACAAATGCAGGAAATAAATATAGATGTTTGTGGGTATTAAAAAAAGGAGTGTTATAACAATGAAAAAATTTATAAAAATTGTGCTATATATTATAGGTTTGTGCATTGCTCTGATTATGGTATTTTGTTTTTGTATTTTCTATAAGACAAAATATAAAATAACAATTTGTGATACATCAGTTTCTTCAGATGGAATTTATGAAGTGGAACTTTTGGCAATTGGAGAACCGAAATTCCCTTTTGGTTCGGCAAGCGGACGATTGGTTCTAAAAAAAGAAGGTGAAAAAATTGCGAAAAGGGATTTTGAATTATATAATGATGGTGGAAGTATAAGCAGTAATTGCTGGAAAGTCACATGGTATGAGGACTATGCAGAAGTGATTCTGTCAGGTGAAGAACAAAATGATGAGCAGATTATTTTGTATTTTGAGGGTACGGTAGATAGCAAACAGTTACCTGATACAGAAGTTGCAGAGAAAGAAAATGATACATCTGTTGAATATACCACGAAGACGGAGAATATTAATCAGAGGGAATCGAGTCAGGAAAATATAGAGCAGGTAGATAAAGCCAAAAAAGCAGAAAGCTGGACAATAGATGAAAGTAATGGAACCATGTATTTCTTTTTGGATAATCAGAATGGATGGCGTTTGGTGGTAGTAGATGCGGCTGTTGGAAGTAGGTTTTACGTTATGGAACGGACTGCTGATGGCGGCGATACTTGGGAGCGGATTAACGAAGACCCTTTTGATAATCAAGCAGGTGTTGTTGAAGGGGTGATGTTTTTTGATGATAATTTTGGAATAGCGGGACTTGCAGGTGCATCTCAGTCTCATTCTACACTATATATTACAAAAGATGGAGGAAAGTCATTTGATGAGATGAAACTGCCGATGAGTACAGTTACAGAATTACCAGAATCTGCAAAAGAATATGGATTTACGATAGAAGATTATGATTATTTAAATATGCCTCAAAAAGGTGCTATAGCATTGACGATAATGGTTACAACAGATAAAGGGGATAACGATGGAATTGTATTTGAATCAGAAGATGATGGAAGCACATGGAAATATAGAGGGGTAATTCAAAATTAGTATTAATATTATAAATTGGGCAAAGGTTCAGTGGTATTGACCTTTACCCAATTTTTTCATGATATATAGAAAGTTAGCTGTGCAGGAGATGTTTTATTGTGTCCAGATATTCATGTCAGATAATATGGACATGGTTATTTTAGTAGCATTACCTCCGGTAGCGTTGTTATCTGCTCCAATGTTAGTAGCAAAAAAGTATGTATTATCTTTCGTTTCGACGAAGCCCACAAACCATCCATTCACATCTTGTCCATCCACACGTCCGGTGCCAGTTTTTCCGTAGAATGTTCCGGCATCGGAAGAGGAAAGGCAGATGGAATTTTTTACGGCTTCAATGTTTTCAGGAGAAAAATCAAAGCTGTTATTATGTAGCTTTGTTAAAAGTTCGACCTGCTCTATTGGAGAAATTTTTAACGAAGATTCCATCCAATATGTGGAGATATCGCTATCCATGTTTTCATTTCCATACCCGATTTCTTGAATATAGCTGTAAAGGTTCTTGGCTCCAAGCTGTCTGTCTATGGACTGGAAATACCAGTTAACAGAAGCGTTCATTGCAGACTGCAGGGTCTGGTCTGTGTTCCATGCTTCAAATGGATAGGTTTTCCCGTTCCATGTAATAAGGGAATCTTCTGGTGTAATGATGCCCGCTTCCAATCCAAATAAAGCATCATATATTTTATAAGTGGAGTCTGGCGCAACACGCAGGACAGCATGCTCCTTGTCGTGGACATGCCAAGCATCATTTTCTAAATCATATAAAACAAAGCTTCCTTGGTATTTTCCAAAGTATGCAGTAAGGTCAACATAGGAAATATTTTGGGAGGAAGCTTTCCATTGGTAGTGATTTTCATCAGCTGCGTATGTAGAGATAAAAGGGGCAAGTCCTAAAAGGAGAATAGTAATCAGCAAAAAAGCAGTCATACCTTTAAGTTTTTTCCAAGGTGTCGGTTTCTCATAAGCGGCAATATTGATAATTCGCCGCCGCATTTGCTTCATGTTTCCTCCAAGACCGGAAGCAAAGGGAAAAGGAGATAGAGAAATTTGTTCTGCAAAGTTAATCAGCGTATTCCCATAATCCGCATAGTCCTCTTCTTTAAGCATTTCCAGAACAGAAGTGTCACAGGCAACTTCTTTGTCACTACGCATTTGCTTCATTGCGTACCAGACAAGGGGATTAAACCAATATATTATGATTGCAAGATTCATTAGGAAACTAACAAAAGTATCCTTGTGTTTGTAGTGCTGCAGTTCGTGTAGCAGCATAAACCTCATATTGGACATATTGCAATTTGATATGCCACATTGAGGCGGGCGGTTTTTGTCTGTTGAGGCATAATCTGAAATTAAATGAATTGGCAGATAAATGCATGGTCTCAGTAGTCCTGCAATAACAGGAGATTTCAAAAAAGCGGTACTGTAAACAGGGATATTTCGTGTTATTTTCATTTCATACAAACATTGTTTATAAAGTCTGCGAACCTCTGGGTTTTGAAGAGGTAGTGCAGATTTCCTTAAAGTGCGCAGACGGAGGGCGGATTTTATTACCAATATCGTCATTACCATCATCCCCGCAATCCAACTTCCCAGCATAATATATCCGATAATGGATGGTGTCACATTATTTACGGAAAGAGTGAAGTCATTTATCCAATTTGCATTCCCGATTGAATCTGCTCCCATAGCTCCGCCTATAGTGGTTGCGGCATTGGAAGCAGGAGAATTTTTCAGATTGTGAAGCCACGAGAAGATTGGGGAAAAACCGATTAGACGGAAGGGTATAAAGGGAACTGTCAGCAATCCCAGTAACAGGAACCACAGATTATACTGCATCCGGCTGGACAGATTATTTTTGAATATCCGTTTGGCAATCAAAAGAATTCCGATGATACCGCTGATAAACACATTGCATAGGAAAAAGCGTATCATAAAATCAGCCATGTTAATTACCTCCTTTTTTGGACCTCTTGGAAAGAAGGGTGCGGAGAGTATCTATTTCTGTTTCAGACAGTCTGTCATTTTCTATGTATGCAGACAGCATGGCGGTGATATCTCCGTTATAATAGCGCTCCAGAAAGGAATTGCTTTTCTGGTCGATATATTCGCTTTCTTTGACTACCGGAGTGTAAACAAATACACGACTCTGTTTTTCATAAGTAAGAGCACCCTTGGTTACAAGACGTTTAATCAGTGTCTGTATCGTTTTAGGACTCCAGCTTGTGGTTTGCAATAATTTTTCTGTTATTTCATTGGTGCTGATTGGTGCGTATTTCCATACGATTTTCATCACTTCAAATTCAGCTTCAGAAATTTGTGGTAATTTGTTCATGCAATGCCTCCCAAAATCTTACGTGTGTAATAAAAATAGTATATTCTGTACCTGATAAAATGTCAATATATTTGCTTGCTGGAATATCAAAATAATAAATTTTCAAATTATACATTAATACAAGTATTTGTTGAGTTTGGATAAACTTTATGATAAATTATTAATAATAAAGAGAAGAAGCGCTACTAAGCACAACAGTACTATAAGAGGAAGTGGAAAAATGGGAATACAGGAATATTTATCTGATTTGTTAAATAATCAGTTAGGAGAGATAAAGTACAGATACAGAGTAAAAATAGTAGAGGATATTAAAGACAGGATGTGTTCTATCCTATCCAGATGGGAAGAGGAGGATTTTAGGAGAACCGTTCTATTTGTGACGGATGAAGAGGCATTGTTTTATGAGCCGCCAGCACCGGATGATGTGAGGAGATTTGTTGTGGCAACAATCCGGAACAGTATGCTTGAGGTGGCTGCCAGTGTTAATTGCAGTCAGTTTAAAATGCCGGAATCTTTATCCAATGAGAAGGTAAAAAGCATAACGTCAAATGCAATTTGCTATTTTAGACAATGTGAATTTGAAACGCTGCAGAATGAGGCGGGAAATATGCAATATGCAGATGTATATGGAGAAGCGATTCAAAAATATCCGCTGGCATGGACCGTATTAAAACGGGCAGCTGCAACAGATGACAGGGAAGATGTGTTTGAAACGGTACATGAAGTCAATTTGGAGACTGTGAAAGGAATATTTTCTGAAAATAAATGTAAGGTGGCAATTTGCGATGGATATAGTTTGGAATTTGACGAGCGCTTGCAGGAAGAATTGGATAATGTAATATCCGGTAGGACAGATATATTTTATGTGGATTGTTTTAAGGGGTTATCAAGAAACTTTGAAAAGATATTACATGTACTTCAAATTATTTTGGAAAATGGAAAGGCTTTTGTAACCTGCAATTATTATATTAGTGATGGGCGTATAGAAAAGCGAAAAAGAATTTTAAGAGCATTTCATAATGAGAGCGAAGTATACGACAACATGCGAAATCTTACAGGCTTGCCTCCATTTTTTAAAAATGTGTTAGTTACCTTTTGTGAATAACAGATTGGAGGACAAATACATGACATTAAATCAGCTAAAATATGTGATTGCAATTTCAAAGGAAAACTCCATTAATGAGGCGGCAAAGAAGCTGTATATTTCACAGCCGAGCCTTACGAGTGCTCTCCAGTCTTTAGAAAAGGAGGTAGGCTTTGACATTTTCCTGCGCTCGAAAAGTGGAATATCCTTGACGGTGAAGGGCTCAGAATTTTTAGGCTATGCCAAGTCCGTTGTTGAACAATATGATATACTGGATGCAAAATATATATCAAAAAGTAATATAAAGAGGACTTTTCATGTATCTATGCAGCACTATACCTTTGCAGTAAATGCATTTGTTGAGGTGATTAACCAGTATGGCATGGATGAGTACGAGTTTGAGATTCATGAAACGAAGACCCATGAAGTAATTGAAAATGTGAAGAACCAGAAGAGTGAAATCGGTGTATTGTACCAGAATGATTACAATAAAACAGTTCTGGATAAAATATTTGGCGAGTCGGGGCTTACATTTACACCGTTGTTTGACTGCAGCATTTATGCTTATATGAGTAAAAAGAATCCGCTTGCGAATAGAACGGAAATTACCATGGAGGATTTGGATGAATATCCATGCCTGGCATTTGCCCAGGGAGATTATAATTCCTTTTATTTTGCGGAAGAGGTTTTAAGTACATATGAATACAAGAGACTGGTGCGGGCAAATGACAGAGCAACGCTTCTCAACCTGATGGTTGGAATCAATGGCTATACATTATGCTCCGGAATCATATGTGAGGATTTAAATGGGTCAGACTACTGTGCGGTAAAATTAAAAACGGATGAAAAGATGACCATTGGGTATATATCCAGAAAAGCATCTGTACTAAGCGAGATGGGCGAAAAATATATAGCGGAATTGAGTAAATACAAAGAAAAGGTTTTAAAATAACAATAAAGTAGTCTGATGTTATAGCTTTTTCCTATATGGCATAATAAAATATTGAAATTATACAGATAAGCTGTTTGATGGTAATATTTTTACATGAAATAAACCTATTAAAATGATAGGTAAATAGAGTTTTGGAGGATGATGTGCATGGAGAGAGGAATCAATACGCGATGTTTACACTTAGAAGAAACAGAGGGTAAAACAGAGAATTATGGTGCACTAAGCTATCCCATATATCAGACGGCAACATATGCACATCCGGGGGTAGGAAGAAGCACAGGATATGATTACAGCAGACTGCAGAATCCAACCAGGGAACAGCTTGAAAAGACAGTTGCCAGTTTAGAAGGAGGGATAGATGCATTTGCCCTTTCCACAGGAATGGCGGCGATTACACTGCTTATGGAAATATTTCAACCGGGAGACCACATTATAGCGGAGGGGGATTTATATGGTGGAAGTATCCGGTTATTTGATAATGTATCAAAAAAGAATAATTATGAATTTACATATCTTAACTGCTCTGAGGATGATATAGAAGGTCATATCAAAGAAAATACCAGGGCAATATATATTGAAACACCAACGAATCCCATGATGAATGTATCGGATATTAGAAAAATTGCCGGCATCGCAAAGAAGCATAACTGTCTTTTGATTGTGGACAATACGTTTTTGTCACCATATTTTCAGAATCCTTTAAAGCTTGGGGCTGATGTTGTGATTCACAGCGGAACCAAATTTTTGGGCGGGCATAATGATACGCTTGCAGGATTTATTGTGACAAATAAAGAAGAGATACGGGAAAAGCTGCGGTTCTTAATCAAGACTACAGGGGCAGGTCTGGCGCCCTTTGACAGCTGGCTGATTCTCAGAGGTATAAAAACGCTTGGGATACGCATGGAGAAGTCTCAGGAAAATGCAATCCGGGTTGCAGACTGGCTGAAAGAGCAGAAGCGAGTGACAAAGGTATTTTATCCGGGGCTGCCGGAACATCCGGGATATGAAGTAATGAGGAAGCAGGCGAGAGGCTTTGGTTCTATGATTACATTTAATGTGGATACGAAGGCGCATGCACTTAAAATACTTGAAAGTGTCAGAATGATTAAATTTGCAGAAAGCTTAGGAGGAGTGGAGACGCTTATCACTTATCCGGCAACACAGACCCATGCAGATGTACCGGAGGATGTACGGCTGAAAAATGGCATTACAGCCTGTACCCTCAGAATATCCACTGGTATTGAGGACTGTGAGGATTTGTTAAATGAACTCTCTGCGGTTTTCAAGGGGATTGATGATTAGTAAAGTCTTTTGGTTAGGTTTTAGAAAGGGTTGTTGCAGATATGGCAGAAAGAAATTTGAATTTTGATGAAATAATAGAAAGAAGGGGCACAGGCTGTCTGAAATATGATTTTGCAGTAAGAAGAGGTATGCCGGAGGATGTGCTTCCCCTCTGGGTGGCAGATATGGATTTTAAAACATCTTCCTATGTTGAGGATGCGGTTATCGAAAGAACAAGGCATGGAATCTTTGGTTACAGCGAAGCGCAGGAGCCGTATTTGGAAGCAGTGGCAGGCTGGATGAGACGACACCATAACTGGGAGGTGGAGCCAGGGTGGCTGATTAAAACTCCGGGAGTTGTATTTGCCCTGGCTATGGCAGTTAAAGCATACACGGAGCCTGGTGACTCTGTTTTGATTCAGCAGCCAGTGTATTATCCATTTTCGGAGGTAATTCAGGATAATGGCAGGGCTGTTGTCAGCAATGATTTATATCTTGGTGAGGATAACAGGTATCATATTGATTTTGAAGATTTTGAGAAAAAGATAACAGAGAACAATATCAAGCTTTTTTTACTCTGCAATCCTCATAATCCATCCGGAAGAGTGTTTTCAGAGGAGGAGCTCATTGGGCTTGGAGATATATGCCTAAAGTATGGTGTTATCGTGGTAAGCGATGAGATTCATAACGATTTTATTTTCAAGGGTAAGCACAGGGTTTTTGCTTCTGTAAAAAAAGAATATGAGGATATTTCTATTGTATGTACTTCTCCGAGCAAAACCTTTAATCTTGCCAGCATGCTGATATCGAATATATTTATTCCCAATCGGCAGCTGAAAGCCAGGTATAGAAGACAGGTGGATGCAGCGGGAATCAGCCAGCTTAGCGCTCTTGGACTTGTGGCAGTTCAGGCGGCATATACGGATGGTGAAGAATGGTATCAGGCAATGCATGCATATGTAAAGGATAATATTGCTTATGTAAGAAAATATGCAGAGGAAAATCTGCCGGGAGTAACCGTGATTGATGGGGAAGGAACCTATCTTGTGTGGCTCGATTTCAGGGGAACCGGAATTGATGCAGATGAACTTGACAGGCGGATTATCTATGATGCAAAGCTGTGGCTTGACAGTGGAAAGATTTTTGGTGATGCAGGAAGAGGATTCCAGAGAATCAATGTGGCGGCACCGAGAAAAATATTAACAGAATGCTTGGAACGGATTCAAGCTGTGATTTAGAGAAGACTAAAATCCATTGCGTCAGGCAATTCACCATTTCCAACCCAACTTCATATAATAATTTAGAGCGATGAAATGAAAAGAGCTACGAAGCTAAGACGTGAAATAAATCAGCATAATTTATGACAAACATAAAAATACCATATCATTTTTGTAGTCTATATGAAGTAAAACTGGAATTGGAAAGGAGATTATTATGGGTGAAGAAATGGAACTGGAAGTGGAAAGCCTGATGTATGAAGAGGTGGACAGAGCGGATTATGGCGAAGCAGATAAGCCGATGTGTATGGACAAAGACAAAGCAGGCTGTTCAGCGGTAGGATATCAGGATGTTAATGTCTGCATTCCTGTTACAATTAAACCCTTTGGGGAAGCCGGCAATGCAAAAACCAAATGTCTGGGTAAGGCTGTTGTATCCTCTGATTGTGACAAATGTCCGGGGAAACCAGGGGAGGTATGCAAATTTACCATCAGCCAGAAGCTGCGTGTTGAAGTTCCTGTTGTTTTTGGCGCAAGGGCAGAGGTTGGAGAAGCAGCCATTGACTGTGGCTGTGCAGAAGGTGGAAAATGCGATAAGTTTGAGTAACTGCTTACAACCCATGCTGCAAAGCGTCGTATTATAACAAATGAAATGACCGTCAGAACCCACCTGTAGGTGGATTCTGATGGTCATTTTTTTATGAAAAAATTGGCAGTTGACAAGCTACATGCAGTTAGTTTAGACTAACATGGATGATTGGAAACCCTGTTTCAAACTATTATAAAAAGGTGAGGAAATGAAGAAAAAAGAGAAGTTATTTATGGCAGTGGCTCTGCTGTTTTGCGTGCTGCTATTTTTGCAGCGTCTGACAGGAGAAATCGGACATGCAGTTTTTGGTATACTTTTGGCGTTTCTTGTTATCGTACATATGTTCAGGCAGATTACGAAAATGAAGCATAAGAAAATGTCAGTACAGATAGCAGACTGGGTTCTCATGGCAGCTTTGGCGGCTTTATTTTTGACGGGAATGTTGCTGCATCCATTGCAGGGGATGTTGATAATAAAGATTTTGCATAAGCTTGCGGCAGTTATTTTTGTATTGGGAATCCTTGTACATATCTTACAGCACAGAAAAATACAGTGTGAAAATTTAACTGCCAATAGATAAGCTCATAGGAAAATGCACAATATTTTAAAATTCCAATATATTATCTTATAAGGATGTATCAGGAGAAGATTTTATAATGGAAGAAAAGGAAAATGTTCTGGTTAACACCTGTAATTTTATGGATGTAAAGCCAATTATGATGGATTTGCCATACCCGCCCATTCGTGTAAGTGGGAAAAACCAGGCGTATGCGAATCTGCTGAATATGGACTATTGTGGTTCTGTATCGGAGATGTCAGCTATCACCCAGTACATTAACAATGAAAACCGTTTGGCATGTGAAAAATGTCCCCTGGCAAAAACCATATTAGGGATTGCCATGGCGGAAATGATTCATTTGCAGAAATTAGGGGAATTGATTTTCCTGTTGGGCGGCAATATTGGCTTTGCAGTGAAGCAAAAGGATGGGAGAATGAAACTGTGGACACCGGAATATCTGAACATTCCAGAGCATGCCAAAAGAATGCTGATTGCCGATATTGAGTCGGAAAAAGCGGCAATCAATCAGTACAGGATGCATATGAAAATGATAAATGACTGTCATGTCAATGCTGTGCTGGCAAGAATTATCAAGGATGAGGAATATCATATTATGCTGTTACAGACGATGGCAAA
>UQXF01000032.1 GCA_900544905.1 uncultured Clostridium sp. | reverse complement strand
AATGTTCATTACCAGTTGTGCTGGATATAATCACTCAGGATTCCGAGAGATTATTTGTTATAAAATAGGATTATTGAAATTATTTTAACCTGACATTAGAGGAAATATTCATATTTTGGTAGGCATTTTCCGTTAAATGTGTTATGATAATACGCATGGAAAAATATAACGAAGGGGCAGGATGGAAACATCCGGGAGAAACAATGAAGAAAGAAAAAAATAGAAATTCATTTTCAGGTTCAATTGGTTTTGTGCTTGCGGCTGCCGGAAGTGCAGTGGGATTGGGAAATATATGGAGATTTCCATATCTGGCGGCTAAGGACGGTGGAGGTCTTTTTCTGGTAATGTATCTGATACTGGCAGTAACTTTTGGCTTTACTCTGCTGACAACGGAGATTGCAATAGGAAGGAAGACAAAGCAAAGTCCGCTTACTGCATATAGCAAGATAAGAAAAAAATGGGGCTTTCTTGGAGTGATTGCCTGTCTGGTTCCTATGATAATTATGCCGTATTACAGTGTAATTGGTGGATGGGTTGTAAAGTATTTTATTGCTTATCTGACCGGAGACGGAGGCAATGCAGCAAAAGAAGGATATTTTACCGATTATATTGCCGGAGAGTGGCAGCCGATTTTGATGATGGTTATTTTCCTGGGTGTGGTGGCATTTATTATATATCGGGGAGTAAATAAGGGGATTGAATCCTCCTCAAAGGTGATTATGCCGGTTTTGCTGTTGTTGGTAATTGGAATAGCAATATTTTCGCTGACGATTCGTTATACTGATGCAGACGGAGTCACCAGAACCGGTATGGAAGGATTCTGGATTTATGTAATTCCGGATTTGAAAGGACTGACGGTGAAGGGATTCTTTACGGTTTTGCTGGATGCCATGGGACAGCTGTTCTTCAGTCTGAGTGTTGCCATGGGCATCATGATTGCCTATGGTTCCTATGTTAAGGATGATGCGAATCTGGGGAAATCCATTAACCAGATTGAAATATTTGATACTGCTGTGGCATTTTTGGCAGGTGTTATGATTATCCCGGCAGTGTATACCTTTATGGGAAAAGAGGGGATGGCGGCGTCCGGACCGAGCCTGATGTTTGTATCACTTCCAAAGGTTTTTGATGCAATGGGTAAGATTGGAAATGTTGTGGGATGCCTGTTTTTTGCAATGGTGCTGTTTGCGGCTTTGACCAGCGCGGTTTCTGTCATGGAAGCGGTGGTATCCAGTCTGATGGACCAGTTTCATATGTCCAGGACAAAGGCGACGGTTGTGGAAACTGCCATTGCTTTGGTGGGCGGAATTGTTGTATGCCTGGGCTACAACAAGCTCTATTTTGATATTGCCCTGCCAAACGGTTCCCATGCACAGATACTGGATATTCTGGACTATATCAGTAACAATTGTTTGATGCCGGTTGTGGCAATCGGAACCTGTATTCTGATTGGCTGGATTGTAAAGCCTGGAGTAATTATTGAAGAAGTGGAAAAGAGCGGCTGTAGGTTTGGCAGAAAAAAGCTATATGTAGTTATGGTAAAATATATTGCACCTGTCCTGCTGGTGATTCTTTTGCTTAAATCTCTGGGAATTTTAACAGTAATATAGAGGGAATTATTTAGGAGGAGCATATGTTATTTATTGAATATCCAAAATGTACAACCTGTAAGAAGGCAAAAAAATGGCTGGATGATAATGGAATTTCCTATACCGACCGCCATATTAAAGAGGATAATCCTACGGTGGATGAGCTGAAGGAATGGCACAGGAAAAGTGGACTTCCGTTGAAGCGTTTCTTTAATACCAGTGGGAATTTGTATAAGGAATTGCAGTTGAAGGATAAACTGCCTGATATGAGTGAAGAGGAACAGTATGCGCTGCTGGCAACGGATGGAATGCTGGTGAAGCGTCCCATTGTTGTGACGGAGGATGTGGTGCTTACCGGTTTTAAAGAGAGTGAATGGGCAGAAAAGCTTTTAGGTTGATATGACAGGAAGGCAGAAGAGGTCTGATTCGATGGAATCAGGCCTCTTTTTTATGAAAAAGTTACATTCCTAATAACAATTTTCGATTATATTTTACAAAATATGCTAAAGTATGATATATTAAAATACGATTATTATAATTTTGATTAAAAAGTGAGTTTTTTCATTATTAAATAGGATTGGTTAAAAGATTTTGAAAAGACATATAAATTAAAATTCAGGAGCAGGATAAATGACTACAGTTTACCGTGATATCTTTCGTGCCATTTATGAGGGAAAGTGGCTTGCAATTGAATACAGGAACCAGTCAGGACAGGTGACAAAATATTGGATTGGCATCCGGAATCTGAATGTTGCCAAGAGAACTTTATCGGTGGAGGGACTGCATTTAGGTAAATATTCAACCCGGTCGCTGGATTGTATTTTTATTGACTCCATTCAATCCTCCAAAATAATTGAAGGTTCGTATTGTCCTGTTAACAAATCGCTGGTAGATGATATTTATATAAATCCGCATAAATATAAAATGTTCTTTGACAATATAGCAAACTTAAAGATTTTGAATTATCTGGAAATGTGTAACCGGATGGATAACGTTCCCTATTACTCCGATTTCGAGCTGATTCATTATTTAGATTGTGACAGCTTTAATGGCAAAAATTATTCGTTAAGCGATGAACAGTTTAAGGCAATTGTCAAAAATTTTCAGTATAAGGCGGAAAGGGATAACCGGTTAAATGGAAAACTGGTAATGCAGCAGCTGGGGATGAATGTGTTAAGCATCCATACGAAAAAAGGGCTTTATGTGCTGGCATACCGGAAATTACAGCTGGATGTAAAAAACAGGGTTCTCCGTCCGGATGATGAAATTACAGTCTGCATTGAATATACGATAGATGGGGTAAAGGAAAGTGCGCGTAAATTCCTGGATGCAGATGACTTTGAACTGCTGAAGGATTTTGAAAAGAACCAGGAAAGAATTAAGGATTGTATTACAAAGAGTAATTCCGGCATCAGTGTGGATGATATGCCGTATATGATAGGTCTGGGGATGGATGTGGTGCTGGATTTGCATTCGGAATACCAGGCGATTTTAGATATGTATGAAGGGGATAACGTGACGGTTCCGATAAAGGCGTTTTTTGGAGATTTGCTGGACAGACCAAGGCGGCGTAAGGCATATCCCATTACTCTGCTTGACAAAAAGGTGAATCTTGACCAGCTGCTGGCAATCAACAACGGAATGAAATATCCGGTGACTTATATCCAGGGACCACCGGGGACAGGGAAAACAAATACCATTATCAATACGATACTGACGGCATTTTTTAATGGAAAGACGGTGTTGTTCTGCTCCTATAACAACCATCCCATTAACGGAGTATTTGACAAATTATCAGGCATTTTGTACCGGAAAAAAACAATTCCGTTTCCTGTTTTACGGTTGGGAAACCGGGATAAGGAAAAGGAAGCACTGCAATACATGAAGCAGCTGTATGAGGCACATAAGGCTGCCACTATTTTTGAGGGAACGTTAGATAAAAACAGGGATTACCGGGCAGAGCGGGCAAAGAAATTATCTGACCTTTTAAAGAAGTATGAGGATGTATTGGATTTGCACGAAAGGGATGCGGCATTAACCCGGTTGTTAGAGTATGAAAAAAAGAATATGAGTAGTGCGGTGATGCTTCCGTTTCAAGTAGACCTACAAGAAAGGCAGTTTGCCCAAATACAGCAACAGATTCAGCAGGCAGGGGTGGTTACGGAGGAACAGGCATTGTCCCTGCTGGATGATGATATAGAGGATTTTAAGAAATATTTGTATTATACCTCCGAAAAGTACATAAAGAAAATAGGTTTGCCACAGAATGAAGAACTGCTTCACATCATTTATGAAGAGGATGAAGATATACAGCTTACAGCATTTAAGAAGTATCTGAGCAATAAGGACAATATAAAAAAGCTGCAGAAAATATTTCCTGTTATTATAACGACCTGCATTTCTGCACATAAATTAGGGGAACCGGCGCCCATGTTTGATATGGTAATCATGGACGAGGCGAGCCAGTGTAATACAGCGGTTTCTCTTGTACCAATCATACGGGGAGAAAATCTTATGCTGGTGGGAGACCCGCAGCAGTTAAATCCAGTAATCCTGCTGGACGAAATGGTGAATCAGAAGCTGCGGAGAAAGTACAATGTGACAGATGAGTATGATTACCGCAAAAATTCCATTTATAAGACCTTTCTTGCCTGTGATTCCGTCAGTGATGAAATTCTTCTGCACCATCACTACCGGTGCAATGGGAAAATCATAGATTTTAATAACAAGAAATACTATAACTCCAAGTTGAGTATTGCATCCACAAGTAAAGAGGAAAAGCCTCTGGTATATGTGGATGTTCCGGCTGCCAGAACGGATATGAAAAACACGGCACCGGCAGAGGTTGACGAAATTGTAAAGTATGCGGCGCTGAATAAGGATAAATCCATCGGTGTGATTACACCATTTGTGAACCAGAAAAAGATGATAGAGGCGGCATTAGAGGAAGCCGGGTTGGATAAGGTGTCTTGTGGAACCATCCATGCATTTCAGGGAGATGAAAAGGATGTGGTGCTGTTTTCCACAGCAATTACCGGCCAGACGGGGCAGGGCACCTACGAATGGCTTAAGAACAATAAGGAATTAATTAACGTGGCAACCTCCAGGGCAAAGGACAAGCTGATTCTGCTGTCGGACATGCAGAACTTAGAACGTCTGCACAAAGAGGATTCAGAGGATGATTTATATGAGCTGGTGCAGTATGTCAGGGCAAACGGAGAATCAAAGATAACACCAAAGGTATCCAATTCCAGGGCATTGGGCATCAAGCCTTACAGTACGGTTACTGAGGAGGCATTTTTGAAAAATCTGAACCACGCCTTGGAAAATATATGGATGTCCCAGAGCAAATACACAGTTGAAAAGGAGGTTGCCATTTCCCATGTATTTCAGAACAACACCAGCTATAATGATTTGTTCTATACAGGAAGATTTGATTTTGTGGTGTATAAAAGGGAGGGAAGCTCCTCAAAGGTGCCAATGCTGGCAATTGAGCTGGACGGCAAGGAACACTACGAAAATGATATTGTGATGCAGAGGGATAGAAAGAAAAATGCGATATGCATGGAACATCATTTGCAGCTGATTCGTGTGGAGAATTCCTATGCGAGACGGTATAACTATATTAAGGAAATATTGATTGATTACTTTGGAAGGAGGCATTGAGGGGGGATAGTAAAAGAACATTAAATAAGAAATGTATTTATCGTAATAGTAAAACAGTAAATATAATAAAATATAAAGATGAAAAAATTTGTATTACATTATATAATTAGAATTTAGATAGTGCATATTGAAGAGGAAAAGGAAAAATAGTAGTTATGAACAAAAGAAAATCAAAGAAAAATAAGGAGCGGATTATTCAATATGAAACCATTAATATATCTCAGGAGAAAATGATTGAGATTCAGGCAGAAGCATATTATAAAGCACTCAAACGCATTGAAGGTGAAAAGGCTAATGCTGATAAACAAAGGATAGAGAAGAAGAAAGATAAATGGTATGAGAATGTTTTGTTTGTATTGAATGTGTTGTTTTGTCCTTGGATAATAAACAAAAAATTCAATGTAAGCAATCAAATTTATGATAGTATTCTTGTTTTGGTTGTTTCAGGTGTATTGTGCTTCACGGGCGGATTTATGTGGTTTTTTGGTCTATGTGCAATCGTATTATGAAATATATAAGCTAGTAACAGGCGAAAATGTTGAGGAGATTATTAGTTTTAGCTTTATTGCATTTATTTCGATCCTTTTTGGAAGTACGTTTGTATTGGCTGGAGGAGAGTTTGAAAAAGAAACTGACAGTAATAAAATATATGCATATTCTGCGAGCATTATAGCCCTAATAAGTTGTATAGTAAGTATAATTGCAATGCTAGGAATATAAAAAAGTAAAGGAGATGGTGGATATGTCAAAGCTTAATATAGACCAACAGACAATAAAAGAGTTGTTTTCGAACAAAAGATCAGATTTTCTGATACCAGATTACCAGAGACCATATGCATGGGGAGAGACAGAATGTCAAACGTTATGGGATGATATTTTTGCATTTGCTTTTCCAGAGAATGATTATAGCCGTTTTAAAAGTGATGAAGATGAATATTTTCTTGGACCTATTGTTACATTTAAAAATGGCGACGGTAAGTTAGAGATAATAGATGGACAGCAGCGTTTGACTACGCTTATGCTTTTGTTAAGAGCATTCTTTTCAAAATTTGGAAATATGAAAGATGCCAATGCAATTAGTACAAGTGATGACATTGCGAAGTGTATTTGGAAAACAGATGAATTTGGTAATCCAAATAAGAATAAATTAAAAATAGATTCCGAAGTGTCAACAGATGAGGATAAGGAAGAATTTTTGTCTATTCTAAAGAATGGAAATGTTGATTCTACTCAGAAGAGTCGTTATGCAAAAACATATCGCTTCTTTCAAGAAAAGATTAATGAGTTCTTATCAGAGTATCCGTCGTATTTTGCATATTTGCCTACGAGAATATTAAATAACTGTATTTTATTGCCGATTGAAGCAGAATCTCAAGATACTGCGTTACGTATATTTTCAACTTTAAATGATAGGGGTAAGCCTCTTTCGGATACAGATATTTTCAAAGCACAATTTTATAAATTTTATTCCGATCAGGGAAGAAAAGAAGAGTTTATTAAACGATGGAAAGAACTTGAAGTAGTATGCGAAGATATTTTTGATGCACCATCAGGGTCGCCGATGGATGAATTGTTCACAAGATATATGTATTATGAGAGGGCAAAGTCGGGAATAAAACTTACTACTACTGAAGCGTTACGTAAGTTTTATGAAAAGGATAAATATACTATCTTAAAAAGAGAGGAAACATTAGGAAATCTGGAAAAACTAGCGCAGTTTTGGAAAAATGTATTAATTCAGGATGATATGATTTTCTCAGATAGAATACTCCGCAGATTGGCAGTTTTGAATTATGCGCCAAATGGAATGTGGACATACCTTGTATCAGTATATTTTATGCAGTATAAGGATGAAAATAATTTGTTAGAAGAGCATGCATTTTATGAGTTCTTAAACAAGATTACAGCGTTTATATGGGCATATGCATTTATGCGTCCAGGGGTTAATGCGCTTAGAAGTCCAGCATATCCTGAAATGATTGAAATAGTAAATGGCAGAGAGGTAGATTTTGCAGAATATAGATTTGATGCGGATGCTGTTCGTAATGCTATAGAAAATTATGTTTTTACTAATGGCAGACCTATAACGAAATCAATGCTTGCTTGGTGGGCGTATAATGATGAAAGACAGCAACTTATTCCATTAGATGTTACCTTGGAAATTGAACATGTTTTTTCACGTAAGCGTCAGGAAAATGAAAGAAGTCTTATAGATAAAAACAGCTTAGAATCATTGGGTAATAAAATTTTGCTTGAAAAAAGTATTAATATTCGTGCATCGGATTATCGATTTTCTGACAAGAAAAAATATTATAATGGTTTCATGAATGATAAAGGAAAGTATAAAGAAGGAACTCGTAATGTAGAACTTGCCATGATGGCAAAGCAGAAAAATGATTTTTTTGAGAACGATATTGTAGCAAGAAAGAAAACAATTATTGATGCGTTTATTGAATATTTGAAACAGAATAAACTTACGCTTGAATAAGCGTACATAAGTCTGTATCATAATATTTAGCAGAAAGGAAGGTGCAATCATGGCAATACCAACAAATATCAAAACCCTATTATCTGGCGAAGTAGTAGAGTGGGCAAGAATCGAATTTAAAGAAACTTGGGATGCAGCAGCTTCCTTGAAAACTATCTGCGCATTTGCCAATGACCTTGATAATTGGGGTGGAGGATATATTGTTATTGGTGTAGAAGAAGATAATGGACGACCAGTATATCCGTTAAAAGGTGTTCCGACAGATAAATTAGATGCGTATCAGAAGAATATGTATACTAAGTGCAAGCTGATTAGACCAGCTTATATGCCAATAATAGGAGTTGAGACATATCAAGACAGGCAGTTTATTGTTATCTGGTGTCCTGGTGGGGATAATAGACCATATTCTTCTCCTAAGACCATGGAAAAAGACAATAAAGAACGCATTCATTATATTCGTAAAGCATCCAATACGGTGGAACCCTCAGACGATGAAGAAAAGGATTTGTTTAATCTTGCCAATAGAGTACCATTTGATGATAGAGTGAATCATCAGGCAGACATATCTGATTTAAATATAACATTGATTCAAAATTATTTGAAAGAAGTTAAGAGTTCTCTGTATGAGAAATCAAAAACTGGAGATTTTGTGGAAGTTTGTAGTGATATGAATATCATTAGTAATCTTCCGGAGTATGTAAAACCAAAGAATGTTGGTCTGATGTTCTTTAGTATGGAGCCGGACAAGTTCTTTCCATATACGCAGATAGATGTTGTTCAGTTTCCTGACGGGTTAGGTGGCAACGATATTATTGAGAATACGTTTAAAGGACCGGTCCACCAACAGCTTAGAGATGCACTCCGATTTATTAAAAATACGATTATTACAGAAAAAGTTGTTAAGCATCCGGATAGAGCAGAAGCAGATCGTTTCTTTAATTATCCGTATGCAGCGATAGAAGAGGCTTTGTCTAATGCAGTATATCATCGCGCATATGATGTCCGCGAACCAATTGAGGTGCGTGTTGAACGTGACAGAATAGAGATTGTAAGTTTTCCGGGACCAGACCGTTCAGTGACACAGGAGGGTTTGAAAAATTATCGTGTATCAAATCGTAGATACAGGAATCGTCGAATTGGTGACTTCTTAAAAGAGTTGCATTTGACAGAAGGAAGAAATACTGGATTTAAGAAGATTTTGAATGCTCTTGAGGTAAATGGTTCACCAAAACCAGAATTTGAGACGGATGATGACTATAGCTATTTTATATCAAGATTGTTCGTGCATGAAGGGTTTTTGAAAGAAGAGCCAGATAAGCAAATGGCAGGTGAAGTATCGGATTCTAATCAAAAAAATGAAAGAAGTTTGAAAGAAGTTTTGAAAGAAGTTTTGAAAGAAGATGATTACAAAAAGGTTGTTGCTATAGCAGAGGTAATCGATTTGCTCGGAAGTATAACGCCTGCGGAAGCAAGGAAAATTTGTGGTAAATCTGAAACAACAACTTGGAGATATCTTAATATGTTAACGGATACAGGATATGTTGTTTCTGAAGGTAGCACAAATAAGGCGGTTTATAAACGAACATAGGCCGTAAACTAGATAAATAATTATCGAATTTACCATTTAATGCAAATGACAGTAGAAGGTGATTTTTATGGAACACAAACAGTTATTTTTCCAAAAATTAACTCCATTTAATGATGCAGATATCTCAGTATATGAAGAGGCAATTGATTTTATTTTCGAAAATGAAGATATTACTAATGTTGCGATTTCTGGTGCTTATAGTGCGGGGAAGAGTAGTGTAATAGGGTCTTATAAGAAAAAACATAAAAATCTGAAATTTTTACACATCTCATTAGCACATTTTGAATCTCAAGATGAAAATAAAAAAGAGGATAATGTTAAGGAATCTGTACTTGAAGGAAAAATTTTAAATCAGTTAATACATCAAATTCCAGTTGAGAAGATTCCGCAAACAAATTTCAGAGTAAAAAAAGATACTGGAAAAAAGGATATATACTTAATGTCTTTGGTGCTGTGTTTGCTGTTGGGTAGTATAGTTTTTTTGACATTGTCAAATAAAATATCCAAATTAGTGGCGGGGCTTCCTGAAAATACGTTCAAGAATATATTGTCTTGTTTAACAGGAGGGTATGCAGTTATAGGTGTTGCTTTAATATTTATAATTAGCAGTGTAATGTGCATTTACAATGTGATAAAAATCCAGAAAAATAAAAATCTATTCCATAAAGTAAGTGTTCAAGGAAATACCATAGAAATATTTGAAAAACAGGATGAGTCCTATTTTGATAAGTATTTAAATGAGGTATTGTATTTGTTCGAACAGGTAGATGCAGATGTAATTGTTTTTGAAGATATGGACAGGTTTAATGTTAATAGCATTTTTGAACGGTTACGGGAAATAAATAATTTGACTAATATTCAAAGAAAAAATAGGATAGGAAAAAAGAAGAATGCAATTGATAAGCATAAGCCTTTGAGGTTTTTTTATTTATTAAGAGACGATATTTTTGTTACAAAAGATAGGACAAAATTCTTTGATTATATTGTTCCAATTATCCCTGTATTAGATGGATCAAATTCATACGAACAGTTTATAAGACATTTAAAAAAAGGGAATATATTTGAAAAGTTTGATACAAGTTTTTTACAAAGACTATCTTTGTACATAGATGATATGAGAGTACTGAAAAATGTGTATAATGAATTTATTATATATATGAATCGATTAGATAATACTGATCTTAATTGGGATAAAATGTTGGCAATAATTGTTTATAAAAATTTGTTCCCGAAAGATTTTAGCGAGCTTCAACTTGGCAAGGGATATGTTCATGAATTGTTTGAACAAAAGGAAAAATTTAGTAAAGGTGTGATTAAACAACTTGAAGAGGAAAAGCAGCAGGTAAAAGATAAAATTGAGAGAATAAAAGAAGAAACTTTAAATGATATACAAGAACTAGATGATGCATATCAAGCTAAGTACAATAGAATTAGAAATAGTTATTCTGGCGAAGGTTTGAAAAGAAAAAATGAGTTGGAAAATGAAAAAGAATTGAGAGAAAAGGCAATAAAAGATCGAGAGGCTGGTATTCTTCCAGATTATGAAAAAGAAGTATCAGAAATTGAATATAAAATAACACTTGCCCACACACGCTTGCTCAGTGAATTAGTGACTAGAAATAATGCTGATTTGGTGTTTATGATTAATAGTGTTAACCCAGTGGGAGAGACGGAAGAGTATAATGAAATCAAAGGTAGTGATTATTTTGAACTGTTGAAATTTCTTGTTCGTTATGGGTATATAGATGAGACATATAATGATTATATGACTTATTTCTATGAAGAAAGTCTATCAGCTAATGATAAGACCTTCTTGAGAAAAATAACGGATAAGAAAGGTGCTGATTATGAATATTCATTAAAAGATGTCCCAAAAGTAATTTCCTCTCCGATTCTTCGTGTTGTGGATTTTGGTGAAGAAGAAACTTTGAATTTTGATCTTTTAAATGGACTCCTTGCTAATCAGGAGATACCGAAGTATCAAAAATACTTATCAACATTAATTGAACAGATAAAAAATAAAAAACAGATTGATTTTATATCAAAGTATTTGGATTCAGAGAAAGTTTTAAATATTTTTATTGTGAAATTGAATGAACAGTGGCCAGAAATTTTCTCTTATGTTGTGAAAAATAGGACATTATCATCGGAACAGATAAGAAAATATTCTCTGGATACATTATGTTTATCAGATGAACAAGTCATAAAGCAAATTAATTTTGATAATAGTTTTAGTGATTACATATCAGGACAAGACGATTATTTAGATATTCAGAGTCCTGATGTTGAAAAAATTATTTCGCAATTTAATATTTTGGAAGTGTCCTTCAAATCAATTAATTATGAAAAAGCAAATAGAGACTTATTCGATAGAGTATATAAGGACAGTTTGTATGATTTAACATTTGAAAATATTAGATTAATGATTAAGATACAGTATGGAATAACAAATTCTTATGACGTGAAACATAAGAATTATACATTGATTTGCTCTGAACCAGATTCGCCATTAGCTATATATGTAGGTGAAAATTTACATATTTATTTAGAGAAAGTTTTGGAAAATTGTGGAGGAAAGGTTGAGGATGATGAAGTTATAGCATTAGAAATCATAAACAATGCTTCAATTGAAGATGGCATTAAAGAGCAATATATAAACTGTTTAATAACGGTGATTTCTGATATATCCAAGGTTGAGGATATAAAACTGTGGGGATTGCTGATTACCAATCGAATAGTAAAACCTTCAGTTTCTAATGTTGTATATTATTTTCAGACATATGCATTAGACAGCATCTTAGTGAAATTTATTAATGAGATAGAGTTAAGTGCAGATTATACTTGTGTTGAAGAAAGATTTGGTAAAGAAATTGCAGAGAAATTCTTTGATTCCGTAGTAGTTAATAACGATGTTAAAACGGAAAAATATGAGAAAATATTAAATGATTTAGGATATTTATTTGACAGATATGCTTCGAAAAAAATTGCAGATGATAAGATTTATGTACTCATTAAAAACAGGATTATTGAAATGAATGAAAAAGGCTTGGAATATATTCGTAATAATTATAAGAATTATGTTATGTATTTCATAGAGCATAATTTAGAATCTTATCTGGAACTTTTGACAGATGATATGTTTGTTTACGATGAAGCGATTCAGGTATTAGATTTGAATTTGGAAGATGATAAAAAAATAGAATTGCTAAGATTGACAAATAAGCCAATAGCAGTACTTAATAAAAATTATTCGGACAAATTGATTGCATATATTCTTGCTAACAATTTCGACGAATGTGATGCTGAGTATTTATATCAGAATTATTCTAAGTATCGCGAAGTAGTACGTGATGCGATTTATCAAGCGGCAGAAGCGCAAATAAATCGCATACTTCACGGCAATTATGTTGATATTGACGATATGCTTCTTTCTGATATTTTGATAAGGAGCAGATGTGACATTGATGCAAAAATTCAAATATGGGCTAATATGATACCAAAGATGAATGAAGAAACTTGTAAGAAACATTTTGATGAGCTTGGTGTTCCAGAACTTAAAGGTATTTTTACAAAGAAAAATACAAAAAACAGAAATTATGAAAAGAATGATGAAGTAACGACTATTCTTGAAGCATTAAAAAAGAATACGTGGATTTATGATTATTATGAGTCGGAAAATGATAGTGAACGATATGTTGTTATCAAAAATAGACCAAAGGATAAATAAAACAGTACTATTACGAAGTATGGAAAAGGATTGCAGCTTTATTATAATTACAAAGAGGTAATTTGTTGGGTCTAATAGAAAGAAAAGCAACAGAGATAATAACTGATTCAACAACTAGTTTTAAAGATGTTGGATTGTATAATGCTTAAAGCCAAATTATATATAATTTAATGAGAAAAGATATTTATTACTGGAGAAAATATAATGAAAAATATTCAAAACCAATTTCACCAAGCTACTACAACTGCATTTATTGACAGCACTCACCCTTCAAACCTTGCCTACAAACCACAATTTGTTTCCAATAATTATAGGGAAGGGCGAAAGGTTTTATCATCGATTGAGAGTGAGTTATCCAATTGTGACGAATTTTCTATTAGTGTTGCCTTTATTACAATGAGTGGTATTACGCCCTTGTTGCAGATACTTGAAGAATTAGAACGAAAGAATATTCCTGGTCGGATTTTAACAACAGATTATTTGAATTTTAGTGAGCCAAGGGCATTAGAAAAGCTGGCGGGATTAAAAAATATTGAGCTTAGAATGTATTCTGCTAATGCTTCAGATGTTGGTTTTCATACAAAGGGATATATTTTTAAAGAGCAGGAGCTTTACCGCATTATTGTGGGAAGCTCCAATATGACTTTAAGTGCACTTACCACAAATAAGGAGTGGAATACCAGACTGGTGTCTACGGAACAGGGGGAGTATGCACAGCAGGTGCTAGATGAATTTGGTGAGTTGTGGGAGTCACAATATACTTCGGCTTATGAAGAGTTTATAGAACGGTATCGGTTGAATTATGAGTTGGTTAAGAAACAGAAACGGATTGCAAAGCAAGCAGAGATTCCCTCTATAGAACAGTATCGTTTGCAACCGAATTCTATGCAGCTTGCCTTTATTAATAATTTGCAAAAGCTGCAAAAGGAAGGGGCAAAAAGAGCGTTATTGATTTCTGCTACAGGTACGGGTAAAACCTATGCATCAGCATTTGCACTCAGGGAGAATAATCCTAGGAAAGTATTGTTTTTAGTACATAGAGAACAGATAGCAAAACAGGCGATAAATAGCTACAAGAAAGTTTTTGGTAGAACCAAGACCTTTGGACTTCTCTCTGGTAATTCAAAAGAGTATGATGCAGATTATTTATTTTCTACCATGCAAATGATGGCAAAGAAAGAGACTTTAGAACGTTTTAAAAGGGATGAGTTTGATACCATTATCATTGATGAGGTGCATCGTGCGGGAGCAGACAGTTACCAGCGGATAATCCAGTATTTTCAACCACATTTTTGGCTTGGCATGACTGCCAGCCCAGACCGTACAGATGATTTTGATATCTATAATTTATTTGACCATAATATTGCCTATGAGATTCGTTTACAGCAAGCATTGGAGGAAAATTTACTTTGTCCATTTCACTATTTTGGTATCACAGATTTGGAAATTAATGGACAGGTATTTGATGATAATACTGGTGTGCGTAATTTTGCTTATCTGGTTTGCGATGCCCGTGTGGATTATGTGATAGAGAAGGCAAATTATTACGGATATAGTGGTGAACGTGTAAAAGGTTTGATATTTTGTAGTCGGAAGGAAGAAGGAATTGAATTATCTAAGAAATTTAATTCCCGGGGATACCATACAGAGTTTCTTTGTGGCGATGATTCCCAGAATAAACGGGAAGATTGTATCGAACGATTGACGAATGATGATAGAGACGACAGATTGGATTATATTTTCACAATTGATATTTTTAATGAAGGCGTTGATATACCGGAAATTAATCAGGTGATTATGCTTCGACCGACAGAAAGCCCGATTGTATTTATTCAGCAGTTGGGGCGGGGGCTTAGGAAAGCAGATGGTAAGGAATATGTTGTAATACTGGATTTTATTGGTAATTATATGAATAACTTTATGATTCCGATTGCCCTGTCCGGTGACCGCAGCTATAACAAAGATACTATCCGTCGGTATGTTCGCGAGGGTTCAAAGGTGATTCCGGGAAGCTCTACTATCCATTTTGATGAAATTTCAAAGAAACGGATTTATGCTTCCATTGATAATGCCAAAACCAATGATTTAAAATTACTTCGGGAATCTTATCAAAATCTCAAATATAAATTGGGGAGAATCCCTTCTATACAGGATTTTGATGAATATGGGGCTATTGATATTACGAAGATTTTTGAAAAAATGGGTTCCTATTATGCATTTTTAGTAAAATATGAAAAGGAATATGCAGTACGCTTGACAGAGGAAGAAGCACAGATTATTGAATATTTGTCAAGGAAGGTAGCAAAGGGGAAACGTGTACATGAGCTGGAAATGTTAAAGGATTTGCAAAACCAGCCAGAGCATATCTTGCATTTTTTTAAAACTATGTTACAGCAGAAGTACGATATTACTCTATTAGAGGATGTACAGGATTCGGTTATCCGTAATCTTACCAATGAATTTCCGAAGGAAGAAGAGAAGAAAAAGTTTAATGGTTGTGTATTTTTAGAGCTAAATAAAAATGAAGAATATCAGATAGCGCCTCATTTTAAGGAAATGCTTAAAAATAAAGTTTTTTCAGATATGGTATACGAATTAGTGGATTTTGGGATTAAGAGATATCAGAAAAACTATGCGAACCGCTATAAAGATACTAATTTTCAACTATATCAGAAATATACTTATGAAGATGTGTGCCGGTTATTGAATTGGAAGCGGAACCTGAATGCACAGAATATAGGCGGATATTTTTATGATTCCGAGACAAAAACGCTGCCTGTTTTTATCAATTATGATAAGGCAGAGGATGCCATTGCATATGAGGACCGTTTTGTTTCTAATCAGGAGTTGATTGCGTTGTCAAAGCATCCAAGAAAAATCACCTCCAGTGATGTGGCTCACATTTACAAGAGAACACCAGAGGATGCAGACAACCGGATTTTTCTGTTTGTCCGTAAGAATAAGGACGATAAGGAAGCAAAAGAATTCTACTTTTTAGGGGAGATTTATGCGGTAGGTGAGCCTAAGCCAATTTATATGGAATCCACTAAGGATGATGCATTTGAGATTACATATCGTTTAGATGTACCAGTACGGGATGATATATATGATTATATTACAGGAGAATAAAAGGAGGTATTGAGCCTGGAATTTATAATTGCACCCTTGAATTAACATACAAATATTGAAAAAATAAAAAATATATGTTAACATCAAACCAGATAGTAACAGCGAGTACCTGTACCGGATAGGAGGAAACCGCAATGGAAGATTTAGAGCGAATATATCAGTTGATATTAGAGGAAGAGAAAAAAGTACTTGCAAATTTAGAAAAAATAGACAAGGAACTTCAGGAGCTTGGAACGGAACAGAAATCCATTGTGATTAAAACCATTAAGGGAAAGAAATACTATTATGAGCAGTGGAGAGAGAACGGTGCTATAAAGTACAGGTCCCTTGGAAGGGTATATCCCGGTGCGGTCTGCCAGACGGAAAAGCAGATTTCCAGAAGAAAAGAGCTTTTGGCTATGCAAAAAGAACAAAGGTTTCTTAACCAGCAGCTTAAGCAGACTTTACAGGGATTGGAGAAACAGCGTATGGAAGAAAAAGTGCTTTCCGATTATTCCTTTGAGGTTTTCTGGCGGGATGAGATTACAGCCCGGGTATCGGTAAAGGGAAGCAAGGTGCATGTGTCGCGATATTGCAGCCATCCGGTTAAGCAGTTGTTTGCAAAGGAGAACATGACAAGATACCAGTTAAATAAAATTTTGGAAATGCGGTGCTTTGAGAAGGAAAGAGGAGATATCAGGCAGATATTAGAGCATTTAGGACTAAAGGAATATAATCCACAGGAAATGGTTAAAAGAACCCACGGGGTATCTTACAATGATTATATCTGGTTTCGTTTTCCAGGCGAAAAGCTGGCGGCTAAGGATGTTTTGGTGAGGTAGGATATGTTTCAGGAAAATATAGAAAATGAATATATTGTTACACAAATGGGAACCAGTGAAGGAACACAGGTAAAATACAAAAAGGGAGATTACTGGTATAAGAAGGACAGCCGGGGAAAGGAAGGACTGACAGAATATTTGGTGTCAAAGCTGTTGACTTTTTCGGATTTGGAGACTTCTGATTACATTTTGTATGAACCGGGATATATCAATGATATTTCCGGCTGCCGGAGTAAGAATTTTCTTAGGGAAAGAGAAGAACTGGTTACCTTTTACCGCCTGTACTATAATGAATTTGGTAAAGATTTAAGTCAGGTGCTGGCAGGAATGGAGTCCATGGAGGAGCGGATAGAGCATGTCCTGCGTTTTATAAAGCAGAGCTGTGGACTGGATGTGAGAGAATATTTAAAAAAGGTTATCATGCTGGACATGCTGATTTTAAATGAAGACCGGCATTTGAATAATCTGGCAGTAATTTTTCAGGGAGACCATTTTATATGTGCGCCGATTTTCGATAACGGGGTATCCCTGTTGACGGCTAATCAGAGTGTAAATTGGAATTTTCCTGTGGAAGAAAATGTGAAAAGAGTGATTGCAAGACCATTTTCTGGCTCTCATGAACGGATGAATGAGTATTTTGGAAAAGGGTTTTCGCTGGATTGCCAGGCGGTTTATAAGTGGTTAGAAGAAGAACCTTCTTCCAGGGAAAAGGAAGTGCTGGAATATCAGCTGAGAAAATATGAGGAAAAAGGAATTTTATAGAGAAAAATCTCTGCCCATGTTAGAGAATACAAGGAGAAAACACATATGAGAACATTTACCCAAAATCATGTCGTGCATTTAAATGCATATCTGGCGGAGCAGAAGCTGCCTTTTTGCATTCAATGGAAAAATGAGAACAATGCGTTGGTTGAACCTCTTAGTGACAGTACAAGTAATGGGAAAGAGGAATTACTGCAGGAGACTGTTGCAGAATACTTAAAGCAGGAAGGCTTTGTGACCACATTTTCGGAAGATGGGGTATCTTTTTCTGTGGCAGAGAAACAGATAGAAGTGGTTGCCGCTATTATCCGGGAAGGTGATAGGATATTTGCAACCCAGCGTGGCTATGGAGAGTTTAAGGATGGCTGGGAATTTCCAGGGGGCAAAGTGGAACCGGGTGAGACACCACAGCAGGCACTTGTCAGGGAAATCCAGGAGGAACTGGACACGGATATTGAAGTAGGAAAATTAGTGGATACGGTGGAATATGATTATCCGAATTTCCATTTAACCATGCACTGTTATTTCTGTACGATAAAATCGGGAGAACTGGTTTTGAAGGAGCATGAGGCGGCAAGGTGGCTGACAAAGGAGACCTTGGACAGCGTAGACTGGCTGCCTGCGGATGAAGGTCTGATTGGGAAGTTGAAAATGATTCTGTAAAAAGTGCCCACGCCAGAGATGGAAGTCCCTTGAATCTTAGAACTTTTTGAAAGGAACAAAAGACATGCAGCAGGAAACAATAACAAAACACAATATCCTGGAAAAATACTTCGGCTACCAGTCGTTCCGAAACGGGCAGGAAACCCTCATCGATGCAATTCTTTCCGGGCAGGACGTCTTAGGCATCATGCCAACCGGAGCAGGCAAATCCATCTGCTATCAGGTGCCAGCTTTAATGCTTTCCGGAATCACAGTGGTAATCTCGCCATTAATTTCCCTTATGAAGGACCAGGTTCGTGCACTGAACCAGGCAGGAATCCATGCCGCCTACATCAACAGCTCTTTGACAGAAAGCCAGATTTCCAGGGCGATGCAATATGCGGCAAATGGCCAGTATAAGATAATCTATGTAGCTCCGGAGCGGCTGGAAACATGGGAATTTTTAAACTTCGCCAGACGGGCTGATATCAGTATGGTTACAGTAGATGAAGCACACTGCATTTCCCAATGGGGGCAGGATTTCAGACCGAGCTATTTGAAAATTGTACAATTTATCAGAGAGCTGTTTAAGCGCCCAATCATCAGTGCGTTTACTGCAACTGCGACGGAGGTAGTCAAAGAGGATATACAGTGTGTCTTAGGACTTCATAAACCGAAGGTTCTTGTGACTGGATTTAACCGGGAAAATCTCTATTTTGCAGTGGAGACAGTAAAGAAGAAGGATGCATATGTCACTGGTTATGTGAAGAAGCATAGCAGCGACAGTGGTATCATTTATTGTGCTACAAGAAAAAATGTAGATGCAGTTTATGAAAAATTATTGCGGGAAGGGGTACCGGTAACGAAGTACCATGCAGGACTTGGTAATGGGGAGCGGCAGAAAAACCAGGAGGATTTTATCTATGACCGCAGTCCGGTGATGGTGGCAACTAACGCATTTGGCATGGGGATTGATAAATCCAATGTGCGTTATGTGATTCACTATAACATGCCCCAGAGCATGGAAAATTACTATCAGGAGGCCGGACGTGCCGGGAGAGATGGTGAACCGTCGGAATGTATTTTGTTATATTCAGCGCAGGATGTGGTAATCAACCGATTTCTGATTAATAACAAGGAAGACAATCCGGATTTTACGCCGGAGGAAATGCGGGCAATCAGGCAGCGGGACGAAGAGCGGCTTCAGATGATGACCCGCTACTGCATGACGAAGAATTGCCTTCGGGAATATATATTGCAGTATTTTGGAGAGCAGAGTGAAAAGGAATGTGGTAACTGCTCCAACTGTCAAAAGGAATTTGAAGTAATTGACGTGACAGATGAGGCAAGGAAAATCATAGAATGTGTACTGGAATTGAGACAGCGTTATGGTGTAAATGTAGTTGCCGGAACTCTGCGGGGAGATAACAGGGCAAAGCTTCGGGAATATCATGTGTCCTCGTACCAGTCCTATGGCTCCTTAAAGGAATTGTCCGAGCCATTTATCAAAGAAATTATGGAGCAGATGATAACAGAACAGCTGCTATTCCGGACAAGGGATAAATATGCGCTGGTAAAGACTACAGAACAGGGGAGAGCTTTTCTAAATGAAGAAAGGAAAATTATCCTGAAAATAGCAAAAGAGAATATATTTGAACATGAAAGTGTCGGTGATGAAAATGCCGGAAATAATAAGGCAGTAAAAGCAAAGAGGAGAAAATCAGACATTCTTAACAGCAGAGGGCTGGAGCTGTTTGACCTGTTAAGAGAACTCCGGCTTACCATTGCCCGGGAAGAAAATATTCCGCCATATCTTGTATTTTCGGATAAGACACTGATAGATATGTGTATAAAGCTTCCATTGACAAAAGAAGAAATGCTTCATGTTTCCGGAGTCGGTGAGAACAAATTAAAAAAATATGGTGAGCGGTTTTCACAGCACATAACAGCCTTTACAAATGGCACCAGAGAAAAATTATATTTTGGGGAAATAGAAGAAGTATTAGAGGGCACAGCCAACAGCCAGCCGGGGCAGGGTGACAGAAAAATAAGGACTTCGAAAAATGCCACAGGGCAGGCTGCAAAACAGGACTTTTTTCTGACACCGGAGCAGGCTATAGAATTTTCTTACGGGGAAAAGTATCTTGTCACGGAAATTGCAGACCATTTAAATAATCTTCACAATTCAGATGAAACGAAGAAAATTTCCGGCGCAGAAATCTTCCGGTTTATTATGTCGGAAGGAATGGCGAGCCAGACCTTTTACGGAAGAATTCCAAAGAAAGAGGTGTCTGAAAAAGGTGTACTGGCAGGGTTATTTTTAGGCCCCAGACTTAGTAAAAAAGGAACACAGTATCAGGATATTTATTATGACGAACAGGCACAGAGGATGATAGTGGAGCATTACACGAAGGGTGAATCAAATAAACAACTGTGATTAGTATTGTAGTTAGAGGGGGCAGAGAGATGAGTACTTTTCCCGGTAAGATTGATGGACATGTGATAAGGTGGTATACAGATAAAGATAACTATGGTAAAAATTTGAACCGAATGGTTTCTTTTTTGGCGATTGAGAAGTTAGAAGATAATATGGAAGTAAATTTACTTTTTATAGATGAGGAATACGAAATTATTTGTATATTACCCTGTTCTGATGTGGAGGATGCATTTGATACAGTTGATGTTTCTTATGGTGCCTGGCATAGGATAGAGGATGTAGAAAACATTTCCAGAGCTAATCGGGAATATAAAGTACGGAGACTCTTGTTTTGGCTGAAGAAAAAAATAAAATATGTTGTACTTATAGCAATACTTCTTGTTTTTTTAGAGTCGTTAGTGTATGGGTTTATACCAGCATATGGTAGTCATGTATTGTTGTTTGAACTTGTTAAAATATGTCCGTGTTTACTTTTTTTTATAGTTCTTTTGATACTCTGTATAAAAGGCTTTATAAATAATAGAGGCTTCAGCAAAATGTGCTGGGGCATTGGCTGCACTGTGTCTGTAGCTTTCGTTATTTTTGTGGGAAAAGGATTAATGGATGTATGTATAGATTTTCAAACAGCGCCTGAACAGATATATATGGGAAATGCTAAATATAGTATTTCATCAGGTATGAGGGGACGGTGTACATACTATTATATATCAGGGATGGTAGATGGAACATTCAAGAAATATGAGGTTACAGGTTGTGATTTCACCCTGTTAGAAGATATTAACGCAAGCCATGGGACGGTATGTATAATGGTCTATGAGCATTCAGATGCGGTTGTATCAGTAGAGTTATGCGCTGATTAAGAAAAGTAAATTTTCCGAAGCGTTTAATATTAATGAAGTGATTGTTTTATAAAAAACTTGAATGTTAGTAGATATTAAGAAGAATGGAGGTATCCAATAATGGAATTCGAACTGCAAAAATGGAATTTAGCCGATTCACAGGACATTGCACACTATGCCAATAATAAAAACATTGCAGCAAATCTCAGAAATGTATTTCCGTATCCATACACGCTTGCCGATGCTGAGGGTTATATCCGCTCCTGTGTGGAAAACAGTGAGGAGAGACAAATCTGCCGTGCAATCGTGGTAAATGGACATGTGGCAGGCAGTGTGGGAATATTTTGCCAAACAGATGTTTATGAGAAAAGTGCAGAGCTGGGCTATTGGCTGGCAGAGGAATTCTGGGGCAATGGTATTGTGACGGAGGCTGTAAAGCAGCTCTGCCAGGAGGCATTTGATAGATTTGATATTATACGGATTTATGCGGAGCCCTTTGCCTATAATACCGGTTCCCGGAGGGTACTGGAAAAAGCAGGATTTTCTTTGGAAGGCATTATGAAAAAGGGAGTCTTTAAAAATGGGCAGATACATGACTACTGTATGTATGCCCTGCTGAAGGATACAGATTGAAAAAATTGGCGGTTGACGGTTTGGATATCTGTTATATAATGAAGACAATTTCGCTTGCCTGCAGGTTGGACATACTAAGATATTATACAGACAAAGAAGAGAAAAATATGGTTAAAAGAACAATAGATAACTTTAATCTTGCCCAAATTTGTGAATCCGGGCAGTGTTTCCGGATGAGAGCAGAGAAGGAAAATGCATACAGTATCATTGCAGGTGACCGCTACCTGAAAATGGAACAGACCAGGGAAGAATGTATTTTTCACTGTGAAGAAACAGAGTTTGAGGAATTTTGGAAAACATATTTTAATTTAGAGGATGACTATACGGTTTATATCGGTCGGATTAATCCGAAGGATGCGTATTTGAAAAATGCAGCGGAATTTGGCTGTGGAATACGGATTTTGCAGCAGGATTTATGGGAAATGATTGTGTCATTCCTGATTTCCCAGCAGAATAATATTGTGCGGATTCGCCGGTGTATAGAAAATATTTGCGAGAAATATGGGGAAGAAAGAGTAAATGTCTATGGTGAGGCCTATTATGCGTTTCCAGGACCAGAGACGCTGGCAGTGCTAGAAGAAGATGCATTGAAGGAATGTAATCTGGGATACCGCAGCAAATATGTGGTGCGTACAGCGAAAAGCATTGTGTCAGGGGAAGTGTGTTTAGAGGAAATCCGGCAGCTGCCATACGAGCAGGCAAAGGAAGAACTGTTGAAATTATACGGTGTGGGGGAAAAGGTGGCAGACTGCATCTGTCTCTTTGCACTGCACCATTTACAGGCATTTCCGGTAGATACCCATATTAACCAGGCATTACAGCAACACTACAAAAGAGGCTTTCCAAAGCGGCGTTATAAAGGGTTTGAGGGTGTCATGCAGCAGTACATATTTTACTATGAACTGCTTGGAAAAAAGAATCCTGTAAACGGCTGACCCTGTTGCGAATTATCCATAATACGTCACCGGTATGCCACAACAATATCATTTTCCAGAATAATGGTTTTGCCGTCAGGAATGAGATTTTCGTCACCCCGGATAATCAAGGCAATCAATTCATTTGGAGGCAGCTTCAGCTCTTCAATGGAATGGTTGCACCATTGATGCCCCTTGTCAATTCGGATTTCTTCCAGTTTTTCATGTTCTGCCGGTTCGTAGGCAGGGACACTTAAGATAACGCTGTCGCCTGCAAGAATCCTGGTATCTCCCCGGGGAATCAGGGTTTCTTTGTTACGTTTAATCATAAGGGCAAGGGAGCCTGTGGGCATGGCTACATTTTTCACCAGCTGGTTTTCCCAGTTATGTCCCTTTGGGATAAACATACGCATTAAGGTAATGGCAGACTCCTCCTGGTAGTCGTTGAAGGTCTTGCGGACATCAGAGGTTTCATCTACCATATCCAGCCTGCGGGCAACCTTGGGAAGCAGAGTACCCTGAATGGCAACGGAAAAAAGGGCAACCATAAATACAATATGGAACAAATCGGAATGTAAAGAAGCCCCGCTGGCAATTACCATGGTTGCAAACACGATGGAGGCAGCGCCCCGAAGTCCCGCCCAGGATACCAGAATACATTGCCGGGTACTGCATTTAAATGGTTTTAAAATAATAAACACAGCCACAGGTCTTGCGATTACGGTAAGGAAGAAAACAATTACCAGTGCCGGTACAATGATGGCAGGAAGCTTATGCGGAAATGCCAGTAAGCCGAGAAGGAAGAACAGGAAAATCTGTGCCAGACTGGTAATACCGTCAAAGAACGGAATCAGTACATTTTTATTCTTAATCCGGCTGTTGCCGACAATAATTCCCATCAGATAAACACTTAAATAAGCATTTCCACCAATCAAATTGGAGAGACCATAACAGAGTAAAACGGTTGCAATCATAAAAATCGTGTCCAGTCCGTCTGCAATTAAGTTGCTTTTTGTTAGCAGCCAGACGGCACCAAGAGCAAATAAAATACCAATGGCACTGCCATAGACAAGCTGGGAAAAAACAGAATACAAAAGATTGCTATTTTCTCCGCCTCCAAGCAGTCCGATTCCAATTACGGTGAGCATATAGGAAACCGGGTCATTGCTTCCACTTTCCATTTCCAACAGTGAGGCGGTGCCCTCTTTTAAATTCAGTTTTTTCTGGCGCAGTATGGAGAATACGCTGGCAGCATCGGTGGAAGAGAGAACCCCGCCGATAAGAAAGCTTTCTGTAATGGAAAATTTAAGAAAAACATGACAGAGAGCAGCAGTGATTCCCGCCGTAATCAATACACCGATAGTGGACAGGAGGACAGATTTTACAGCAACGCTTTTGGCAAGCTCCCATTTTGTGTTGAAGCCGCCATAGAACATAATAAAAAGCAGGGCAATGGAACAAAAATTTTCTGCTGTTTTATAATCATCAAATGGTATTTTCAGTATGCCATCGCTACCAAACAGCATTCCGATGAACATGAATAAAATTAAGGCTGGCATACCAAATTTGCCGGAAAATTTATCTGCCAGAATACATAAGAAAATAATAAGTGCCACTAAAATGATGCCAACTGTCATATGATGCCCTCCTGATATATTTTATACATTGTATTCAGTATAGCATTGAATTTGTTGGATTGGCAACACCTTAATAATTGACAGATAAGATGGTGCGCTGCTGGTGCAAATTGTATTTGTTCTATAAAGTGCAGTTAAAAAATAGCGGTGCAACTAAGCTGCACCGCCATTTCACATACTTTTTTATGCAGTTCTGTTTATGAGCAGTACTTTTCTGCCAAACATATATCTGCTGTCTTACTCTTTATCCTTTATCTCGCTATGCAATGTTTGCAATGACTTGATATCGCCTGTTGCATGGGTCTTCACATAATGGATGCCATCGGCGGTTGCCTTGGCAGCGGCAATGGTTGTCATATAAGGAACCTTTGCCTTAATCGCAGCCTTTCTTAAGTAGCTGTCGTCGTGTACGCTGTCCTTGCCCACCGGAGAATTGATAATCAAATCAATATCCCCATTGGTAATCATATCTAAGATATTTGGGCGTCCCTCGTAGAGTTTCTTTACCTTTGTGGCAGGAATGCCGGCAGAGCTGATTAATTCATAGGTATTACCGGTAGCCAGGATGTTAAAGCCATCTTCAGAAAAGCTCTTTGCGACCTCCACAACTTCTGCCTTATCCTTGCGGTTTACGGAAATCAATACGGTTCCCTCAAGTGGAAGCTTGGACTGGACACCCTCCTGTGCCTTGTAGAAGGCTTCACCATAGGAAGGAGATAAACCTAATACCTCACCGGTGGAACGCATCTCTGGTCCTAATACCGGGTCAACCTCCTGGAACATATTAAATGGGAAGGCAGCTTCTTTCACGCCATAATATGGAATATCCTGTTCCTTTAAACCTGCAACAGGGGAAGGTCTGCCAGTCAATTCACTGGTTATAATGTCGGTAGCCAAAGGAACCATGCGGATATTGCATACCTTGGATACCAGAGGTACAGTACGGGAAGCTCTTGGATTTGCCTCCAACACATATACCTTGCCGTTTTCAATGGCATACTGCATATTCATAAGTCCCTTTACGTGCATTTCCTCTGCAATCTTTCTGGTGTACTCCTTAATCGTAGCCACATTTTCCGGTGTAATGTGAACGGAAGGAATGATGCAGGCGGAATCTCCGGAATGTACACCGGCAAGCTCGATATGCTCCATAACTGCCGGGACAAATGCATGGGTTCCGTCACTGATGGCATCTGCCTCACATTCCAATGCGTGATTGAGAAAACGGTCAATTAAGATTGGGCGGTCAGGGGTTACACCGACTGCCGCATTCATGTAACCAATCATGCTCTCATCATCATATACAACCTCCATGCCTCTGCCGCCTAATACATAGGAAGGACGAACCATAACCGGATAGCCGATTTCATTTGCAATAGAAGTTGCCTCCTCTACGGTAGTTGCCATTCCGGATTCCGGCATCGGAATCTCTAATTTTTCCATCATGGCACGGAATAAATCACGGTCCTCTGCCAAATCGATGACAGATGGAGAAGTACCGAGAATTTTGACACCATTCTTCTCAAGCTCGGCTGCCAGGTTAAGCGGGGTCTGACCTCCAAACTGGGCAATTACGCCGAGCGGTTTTTCTTTCTTATAAATACTTAATACATCCTCCAGAGTAAGAGGTTCAAAGTACAGTTTATCGGAGGTATCATAATCTGTAGATACGGTCTCCGGGTTACAGTTAACGATAATGGTCTCAAATCCAAGCTTTTTAAGGGCGAGGGCAGCATGAACACAGCAATAGTCAAATTCTATACCCTGACCGATGCGGTTTGGACCGCCTCCAAGAATCATGATTTTCTTGTTATCGGAAACCGGATTCTTGTCTTCCGCATTGTAGGTAGAATAGTAGTAAGCACTGTTCTCGGTTCCACTTACATGAACCCCTTCCCAGGCTTCTTCGACACCTAAGCTGATACGTTTGTTTCTGATTTCTTCTTCCGGAATCTCTAACAGCTGGCTTAAATACTTATCTGAAAATCCATCCTTTTTCGCAGAAATTAAAAGCTCGTCTGCCGGAAGGGAGCCCTTTGATTTTAACAGTTCCTCTTCCTCGTCCACCAGTTCCTTCATCTGTTCGATAAAATAGTGTTTTACCTTGGTCAACTCGAAAATCTCTTCTGCAGTGGCGCCTTTTCTTAATGCCTCATACATGATGAAATGACGCTCGCTGGATGGAGTGATTAAAAGCTGTAATAATTCTTCCTTTGTCATGGAGTCAAAATTCTTGGCATGACCTAAACCATAGCGCCCGGTTTCCAGACTGCGGATTGCCTTCTGAAATGCTTCCTTGTAAGTTTTACCGATACTCATAACCTCGCCTACCGCACGCATCTGGGTTCCCAGCTTGTCCTCCACACCCTTGAATTTTTCAAATGCCCAGCGGGCAAATTTAATTACCACATAGTCGCCGTCTGGTACATATTTGTCCAGTGTGCCATATTTGCCGCAAGGGATATCCTTTAATGTAAGTCCTGTTGCCAGCATGGCAGATACCAGTGCAATCGGGAAACCGGTTGCCTTGGAAGCCAAAGCAGAAGAACGGGAGGTACGAGGATTGATTTCAATTACAATAATACGGTCCGTTACAGGGTCATGGGCAAACTGTACGTTGGTTCCGCCAATAACCTGTACTGAATCGACAATTTTATATGCCTGTTCCTGTAAACGCTTCTGACATTCTTCGGAAATGGTAAGCATTGGAGCGGAACAGAAGGAATCTCCTGTGTGTACGCCCAACGGGTCTATATTTTCAATGAAACATACGGTAATCATGTTGCCCTCTGCATCACGGACTACCTCAAGTTCCAGCTCTTCCCATCCGAGAACCGATTCCTCTACTAACACCTGTCCTACAAGACTAGCCTGTAAACCTCTGGCACAGACAGTTTTTAATTCCTCTTTGTTGTATACCAGTCCGCCGCCGGCACCGCCCATGGTGTAGGCAGGACGGAGTACCACCGGATAGCCGAGCTGCTCTGCAATGTTAAGGGCCTCCTCGACACTGTAGGCAACCTCGCTCCGTGCCATCTCAATACCTAACTTGTCCATGGTTTTCTTGAACTCAATACGGTCCTCGCCACGTTCAATGGCATCTACCTGTACACCGATTACCTTTACATTGTATCTGTCTAAAATTCCTGCCTTATAAAGCTCCGAACAAAGGTTAAGTCCTGTCTCTTATACACATCTCCGAGCCCACGAGACTCGACGTCATCTCG
>UQXF01000031.1 GCA_900544905.1 uncultured Clostridium sp. | reverse complement strand
CGAGATGACGTCGAGTCTCGTGGGCTCGGAGATGTGTATAAGAGACAGGTGGTAATAAACCTAAAATCCTCTCTTTTTTAAATCCTCAACCAATTGTACAAAAAACTCCCTTACATCAAATCCATCGAAGTTTTCTCTATTCAAATCAATCATATCTCCATGTGAAATTCCCCTTTTTCCTTTTACGGTCAGAAACCGGAAACGCTCTCCCCAGGGAAAGGAAGCTTCTCCAACCAGCCCGTCATTCGGTCCGTCAAAATAATTTACCAGCTGATAAGAGAAATTAAGTGGAAAACGTCCGCCGGAAGCCACATTCAGCTTAGAACCAACACTCTGGTAATAAACACCCAGCACATCTGTTATCCGTTCATTTCGTTCTTTGCAGGAACTTGCTGTTAAATCCTTTACCGCCTCCAAAAAATCCGGACTGGAATCCCCCAGCTTTGAAAGTGCTGCATTATAGGTCTTTGCAATCATTTCCTGCTTTCCCTTTGAAATCTTTGATAAGAGATAATCCGCAAATTCACATCCTCTATGAGGCGTATTAATCGTTGTAAGGGACGCCACATATTGTCCCGCATCTGTCATAGACAAGGCATATCTGCTGTCTAATCCTCCTTTGGAATGGGCAATGATATTTACCTTTTCACAGCCGGTATCCCTTACAATCTCCTTTATGCGGTCTGCCAGCTCCTTACCACACTCCTCCACAGAAGCTGCCGACTGTTGATTCCCATAGTAAATAACAGCACCATTGCGCTCTAATTCTTTTGGAATTCTCCCCCAGTAATTCAGATAACGGAAGTCCCTGAAAAACACTCCATGCACCATCAAAATCGGATATTTGGTTGCGCAGATTTTTTTGTCTTTTCTCGAGTCATTTAATAAAATCTTGTCATTTTCAAAGGAAACCTCCTTAGAGACTGTCCGTATAATGATTCCAAGTGCAATCAGATGGGCAATGGGAATCCATCCGCAAAGTATGCCTATCACACGCCACCGGATTCCCAGTTGTTCTGATGTTATGTAAACTCGTATAATGCCATTCCAGAAGACAATATTTTCTATTAATACCGTAACCAGCGTATTAAGCAGCCATGTTTTAGGATTGGAGACAACAGAGCCCGGTGAAAATACACCGGCAAATCCTAAAATGGAGTAAATGATATTAACTGTGGTAGAGCTTAAAAATAAAATGAGCAGTTCACAGCCATTTCCACAAATCCGCAGCCGTCTGGTTTGCAGTTTCATGTTGGCAGCTGACGGAACAATGTTCATAAATATAAAAAAGAGTATAAATATTGGTATTAAAAATGTGATTTCCATCATTCCCGTTAAGGAAGGCCGGTTAGCCAGTAACCAGATTATGATAATATAAAATATACGTGTAATAATTTTCATTTGTATTCTCTCCCCTTTATCTATCTGTAGCGCTTCCAGCTTTCACCGCCCAGCGCATTTTTGTAGAATGTGCCCGGCTGTTCCTGTTACACTCCTCCTTTGACGGCCGGATAACCTCTTTGGCTATGTCACTGTAATCTCCCAATTGCTTATGCCATTTAAAGGATTTCTTAACCAGACGGTCTTCCCCTGAATGAAAGGTTAAAACAGCCACTCTCCCGCCTGGATTTAGCACTTCCGGAAGCTTTTCCAAAAATGCATCCAGCACCTCAAATTCACTGTTCACATCAATACGGAGTGCCTGAAAGGTTCGGGCACAGGATTTTTTCACCGCATCCCTGCGCTCTGCCTTTGGAACACAGGAAAGCGCTTTTTCAACTAATTCCGCCAGTCTTGTTGTGGTGTCTACCTGATTGCCCCTGCGGATTTCTGAAACCACCACTTCTGCAATCTCCCATGCATAGGGCTCGTCTGCATTCTCTTCCAGCATGCCTGCAAATTCATCCTTTGTGATATGCGCTAACCGCTCCGCTGCAGAAATTCCCTTCCGGGGATTCAACCGCAAATCCAAAGGTCCTTCCACCTTATAGGAAAATCCCCGCTCCGGATTATCAATCTGCATAGAGGATACCCCCAAATCAGCCAGTACAAAGTCGAACCCGCCAACCTCATCCGCCAGCTTGTCAATATCTGCAAAATTCATTAATTTTACAGTCAATATCTCCTCGCCAAAACCGGCATCTGCCAGCCTTTTCTTCGTTTTCTCCGACTCAATCGGGTCCACATCCAGACCATAGATGTGCCCTTCCCCCTGCAGGCATTCCAACATCTTTTTTGTATGCCCGCCATATCCAAGAGTAGCATCCAGCCCCTGCTGTCCCGGTCTGATTTCCAGGAAATCAAGAATTTCCTGTACCATAATGGAAATGTGCATACCTGCCGGTGTGCTTCCCTTTTTGATAACCTTCTCCACAGTGTCAGCATATTTTTCCGGATTCAGCTCCTTATACTTTTCGCTGTACTTTCTTGGATGGGTGCCGCTGTAACGCACACGCCGCTTGTGCTCGTTTTGATTTTGCTCCATAATACTCCATACCTCATCTAATTTTTTCCTGCATCGTACATTTTATTATACCACAGAGCATATATTCTCACCAGCCCCGGCTTTGCCTCGTTAAGTGTTCATATCATACCGCAAAGGCATATATTCTCCATTTACATCACACTGCACTAAACTGGTCTTTTCCTACCATACAGAGAGGACACAGAAAATCCTCGGGAACATCCTCCCATTTTGTTCCCGGCTCAATACCATTTTCCGGGCTTCCCTCCTCCTCATCATAAATCCATCCACATACATCACAAATATACTGCATAGCTATCTCCTTTCCTTAATGACTTGTTACAACAGCGGATGCTCCGCCCTCGCCTTTAACCTCTCCCATCTCCTGTCCACCTCCATTTGGATTTCCTCTACAACATCCCGGTACTGTTCCTTTCCCAGATGCTTTGTCCGCCCCATCATGGTAAGCCAGTCAAGGACAGGAATTTTTTTGTTCAGCTTTTCCGGATTGTAATTTATCGCAGTGATACCATTTTCTATCTCAAACAACGGAAAATAACAGCTGTCAACCGCTGCCGCAATCACGCTGCGCTCTTTGTTGGGCTTATCATTCCAGTTTAACGGACAGGCAGACAATGCCTTGATATAGGCAGTTCCACATTTATTTGCATAGGCTTTTGCCTTTGCCGCCTTTTTAATAAAATCAGCCGGATTGGACTCTGCCACCGTCGCCACATAAGGCAGGTTTGTCGCCGCCATCAGCATCGGGGAGTCCTTGTGGAAGAATTTCTTTCCGTACTGGTTCTCTCCCACATGAGAGGTAGCGCTCTTTGCCCCCTTCGGCGTAGAATAGGATAACTGATATCCTGTATTCATATAGCCGCCGTTATCATATTCAAAAATAATCAACCGCTCATTCCGGATTGCCGTTCCAAGGGCAGAACCCATACCGATATCCATACCGCCGTCACCGCTGACCATAATAAAGGTAATTTCTCCTTCCGGATATTCCCCTCTTTTCTGTCTCTGGTGAAACATTTCCACGAGACCGGACAGCGTGGAGGCACCATTTTGGAACAGATTATGGACATAGGGTATCTTAAATGTGGTCTTTGGATAAGCCGTGGTGACAACCATGCCGCAGCCGGTATGGAATAACAGCACCACATTTCCTGTGATTCCCTTCAGCAGTAAATTGACATTTACCGGAATACCACAGCCAGGACATGCCCCGTGTCCAGGTGCCAGACGCTTCGGCATGGCGGTTACCTCATTAATTCTGCCGCTCTTTGCCATCTCCGGCGTTGCCCTTTCCTCTGTAATCGGTGCAAAATACTTCGGAGCCTGAAATGCAGCATTTCCCGGATAAACTCCGGTGTAATCAAAGGCTTTTACCGGTGCCTGATAGCCAAGCAGCAGTAACTGCTTTGCATCCTCCTCGTAAAAATCTTTACCGCCAAGACCATAGACCCTGGAAATCACTCTGCTGTTTACCTGTCTTTCCTGGAGCATCGCCTTTAGCTCTATGGACAGGTTTCCGCCCCCTGCACCGTAACTGTCCTGTCTGTCCGCTGCAATGATGGTTTTTGCGTTTTTACACAGTTCGTACAAAGCGTCTGCCGGATAAGGACGGAGCAGCTTAGTCGTGAATACGCCTACCCGTTTTCCCTCCTTCCGAAGCTTGTCCACCGCAACTCTTGCAGTATGATAAGCGGAGCCAAGAATATACAGTAAAACATCTGCATCCTCCGTCCGGTATCCCTGTACCATACCATACTGTCTTCCCGAAATCTCCGAATACTCCCTGAAAATATCCGGAATATCCGTGAGCGCCTGCTCCATTGCCTGGTGAAGCTGGTATTTATTATTCAGTATATCCGGCTCATTCATATAAGAGCCGATGGAAACCGGATGCTCCAAATCCAGTGCCGAATACGGGGCATCATAGGTGCCTATAAAATTTCTTACCGCTTCATCCTCCTTAAACACCATACTGTTCCGCTTCTGGTGGCTGGTGAAGAACCCGTCAAATGCAACGATTACCGGAAGCATTACCTTTTCTGCAAGCTTTAAAGCACAAATGTTAAAATCATATACCTCCTGGGGCGTATTGGCAAACAAAATAAGCCAGCCAGTATTTAACGTATACATGATATCACTGTGGTCGCCCTTAATGGAAAGGGGACCGGATACGGTACGGCATGCCACATTCATAACCATGGGAAAACGGGTTCCGGACTGCACCGGAAGCTGTTCAATGGCATACAAAAGTCCGTTGGCACTGGTGGCATTAAATACCCGTCCGCCCCCTGTTGCTGCTCCATAGCAAATTCCCGCTGCACTGTGCTCCCCCTCCGCCGCAATCAGGGAAATATCATGCTTTCCATCCGCCTTCATCTGGTCTAAAAACTCTGCAATCTGAGTGGAAGGTGTGATGGGATAATAGCCCATTACATGGTAATTAATCTGTTTTGCCGCATAGGCAGCCAGCTCATTTCCGCTCTCAAACAGCACCTGCTGTTCTTCTACTCTCTCTCCATTTTGCATTACATCAGTCCTCCGTCCACTCTTTTTTCTGTCAAATAGGATTCACTGGTAACATAGGAATTTGCTCCCACTTCCTCATAAGCCAGCTGCTCCGGCAAAAGCTCCTGGTTTTTCATGGCATATTCCGGATTGGGATGCTCCCGCTCCACCCCCATAACCAGTGCATTGGTGGGACAGACCTCCACACACCTTAAACAGCCCTTGCAGTGATGATAGTCAAGCCCCATATTTACCATGGCTTCCTTTCCCTTATACTCTCCCGGTGCAAACTGGAATACCATATCGGGACAGGTGGTATCGCAAAGACCACAGTTAATACACCGTTCCTTGATAAAGAGCGGGATATACCCCTCCCTTGATGCCGACAGGTCATTGGACACCGTAGAGCCAAAGCAGGGATTAATTCCTCCTATGGGCGCATTTGCATAGCCCCATTCATTCTGGACTTCCTTATATGCCACCGGTTCATAGGCTTCAACTGGTGTAAAATGCTTACTGTCAAGCTCTGCGTACCCTCTTTTAATCCCTGTAAGATTTGCCTCTAACAGAGCCGGATATTTTTTCCCGATGGTTTCCCTTGCGATATCCATAGCCGCTTCAAGGGGAATGAAACCGGATACCTTCGCTATTGCCCCTAACATGACCATATTAATCCGGGTTTTTGCCTCCATGGCTATTTTTAAAGCGTCCACACAATGAATGGTTCCGGCATGCAGCCGCAGCTTTTCCCGAATCTGTTCCGGCGGCAGGTCCGTGTTAATTACAATATGGGTGTTTTCCGTCACCCCGGCGGTAACTGCGCTTTTCCCAATCATTGCTTCGTGAAATAATCCTAATATATCCGGGGACTCCACCGGTGAGTTGATTCCAATATCCGTGTCCTTATGGCTGTACCGGATAAATGCCTTTACCGGTGAGCCTCTTTTTTCTGAACCATAGCTCGAAAAGCTGGCAGCATTTAAATCCATATAAACGGCTCCCAGCTCCCCTAACATTTTTCCACAAAGATTTGCCCCTAATCCCCCAATGCTTTCCAGCCGGATTTCATAATATCCGTTTTCATTTGTATAAGGTAATGTTACCTGATACTCCATACCTGAACCTCTTTTCCAACAAATTATGTTAGTTATAGTATGGAAAAACATTCTTAAAATATACCCTTTTCTTTTCAACACTTCATGCACTTTCTCTCTTCCATGGAATAAAATAAAGTAAAACCACATAGGATGTACGTTATGTATTATTTTCTTTTTATCCTGCTTCTGGCAGCTCTGATTTTCTGCCTTTTTTTCCATTTCAAAAAGAAAAAGATTATTGCAAAAATAAAATGTATGGACAAATGCAGGAAATGTTCCCTCTTAGAAGAGCTGGTAACCCCCTTCGGCTACTGCTACCATTGCAGCTACGGATTTTTTTCCTCTGCTATCGATGCCTGGCAGCGGAAAACCGGCTACACCTATCTCTATGATTATATGGCTCCCCGTTTTCAGATGGTATTCGATTCCCTTCCCATCTATTTTGACTATGACGGTAAAACATGGCTCATTGAATTTTGGAAGGGACAATACGGCATCAATACCGGAGCAGAAATTGGTATCTACCATACAGACCACATTATTTCTGCCAAAGATTACAAAACCACCCTGTTTGCCGCTGCCAGTGATGATGAAATGCTGCCCTGCTCTCTTCTGCTATATAACCAGGAGGGCGACTATGTCCGGGTATCCAAAAGGCACTGGTGGCTCACCGCCTTTTTGACAGGCTTTTTTTCCACCCCCTCAGAGCTTTGCTTAGACAGCAGACTCACATTCCCGGACAGTGAAATGTTGTCTGCCTTTATCGGCGGTCTATATCAGGCAGGCTATACCGCAAAAGATTTTGAAGTTTTCGGGCTGAGCCTTTCCTTCACCTTCTGCGAACCGGAAAATGAAGAGCGAAATCTTCTTACCCTTTTCTGGTGCCGTTTCTCCCAATGGAAAAATAAGCTATTCTGCAGGCTGTATCTGTGGATTACCAGACCATTTACATTGACAGAAGACCGGATATTATATCTGTACTACTATCTTCCATTTGCCTTCCGCAAGACTATGCGCCTGCACCGTTTTAACAAGCGCTGTCACCGTCAAAAACGCTGCATGAGGAAACATGTATGAGTACCGCTTCCCGCCTGAACCATGCTTTTGAAAATGCCCCGGAACTGCCCCTTGGCACCGGCACAAAATATGTACTAATCAGCGACTGCCACCGGGGTATCGGCACCTCCTCCGATAATTTTTTAAAAAACCAGCACCTGTATTTTGCCGCCTTAAAACACTATTACCAGACCGGCTTTACCTATATCGAGTTAGGGGACGGGGATGAGCTTTGGGAGAACCGGAATATGGAGTCCATCATTGAGGTTCACAGCAACGTGTTCTGGCTGTTCTCTCTGTTTTACAGGGAAGACCGGCTCTATATGCTCTATGGCAACCATGACATGATAAAAAAGAAACGTCACTACAGCGCCAAAAAGTGCAACACCTACTTCTGCACCGAATCCCAAAAGCCCCAGCCATTGTTTCCAGAGCTAATCTTCCATGAAGGAATCATCCTGCGCTCGTCAAAACAGCCGGACCAGGCCCTGTATCTGACACACGGGCACCAGGCAAGTCTTTTAAATTCCACCTTCTGGCCTCTGTCCCAGTTTTTTGTCCGGTATCTGTGGCGCCCTCTTGAAAATTTTGGTGTATTAGACCCCACCAGTGCAGCGAAAAACTATCATGTAAAAAATAAATGTGAAGAACGGTTAAATGAATGGGCAGACCGACAGGGAAAAATATTAATCACCGGTCACACGCACCGCCCTGTCTTGCCAGAAGAACCAGCCTGCTATTACAATACCGGAAGCTGCGTCCATCCCCGGTGTATCACGTGTATCGAAATAGAAAACTGCTCCATGACCCTGGTTAAATGGAGCATGAGTGCCAGAGCCGACAGCACCCTCTATGTTGCAAGGGAGGTACTTTCCGGTCCGGTTTCCCTTTTCCATTAGTAAAAGAACCCGTATGAATTTTCCATTCATATGGGTTCTTTTATCTCTACATTATGTCAACCAATTTTCAATACCTTTGTTGCACATTTCTGTCCAAATGCCACATCATGTTCCACTAATAGCTATGAAATTTTCCTACACTTCATAATCCATGCACATGCGAACCTCCGTATAAGGACGTACATATGTGTCGGCTGTTTTCACATGCTCCGGATGTGTCTGATATCCCCTCAATGCCTCTACACTTTCCAAATCACTGTCCAGCATCACATCTGCATTAGAGGACTCCAGCCCGTTTACTACAATCTGTAAGCGGGTAAGTCCCGGAACCACTCCGACCAATGCCTCTAAATGCTCCTTCATTCCCATCAGAACATCCTGTTTTTCCTGTCCGGATAATTCTTCCTTTAATTTCCACAAAATAACATGCTTAACCATTAGACCATCCTCCTGTCCCTAAAAAAGCAGACATACTTCTTATTTTCTAAAACATAATTTCCTTTTTATCTGCCAACAGCTTACTGCCATGTACAATCTGAAGAACGCCTACTGTCACACCCACTGCAATCAGTATGATTCCGAATACAATATTCCAAGCCCCAACCTTTTTCATTGTCTTATAAACTTTCTCGTTCATACAATACCTCCAATTTCGCTTTTTATCATCTACTTTGCTCCATATTGCTCGTAATATGCATCAATTGCTGACTTCAACGTGTCATCTATGATAATTTTCCCCTTGTATGGCTTATTATATAAATGCTCTACTACCTCTTCCATTGTAACAATAGAGGTGGTCTTAAACCCATATCTCTCTTCTATCTCCTTAAGCGCTGACCTGGTTCCCTGTCCCCGCTCCATACGGTCTACAGACACAACCATACCTGCCATGTCTACCTTTCCCTGTGCCTTGATAATTGGCAATGTCTCTTCAATCGAAGTACCCGCTGTAGTCACATCCTCAATGATGACAACCCTGTCGCCATCCTCAATCGGACTTCCCAACAGGATTCCTTTGTCTCCGTGGTCTTTTACCTCCTTACGGTTGGAGCAATACCGGATATCTTCATCATACATCTCCGCAATTGCCATAGTGGTTGCAACGGTAAGAGGGATTCCCTTGTAAGCCGGTCCAAACAATACATCAAAATCCATGCCAAATTCACTGTTGATTGCCTCTGCATAATACTCCCCCAGTCTTTTCAGCTGGGAGCCAGTCCTGTAAAATCCCGTATTTACGAAAAAAGGTGTCTTTCTTCCGCTCTTCGTTACAAAGTCACCAAATTTTAATACGTTACAATCAATCATAAACTCAATAAATTCTTTCTTATACTGTTCCATTGTTCCTGCTTCTCCTTTATTTTACTGGGTTTCCAGTATTTTGTTATCTCTCAGACATCTGTGCCATGCACTTTCTGATAAGCTTCATAACATTTTCCTTATTCTATCATAAACTTTCCTGCTTGCGCAATGCCTTATTTCTCTGCAAACCGCGACAAAAACTGCTTTGTACGCTCCTCCTTTGGATGCTCAATCACCTGTCTGGCTTCCCCCTGCTCTAAAATGATTCCTCCATCCATAAAGATGACCTGCTCTGCCACGTCCCTTGCAAATGCCATCTCATGCGTAACGATTACCATCGTAGTTCTCTGTTCCGCCAGACTGCGGATTACCTTTAAGACTTCTCCGGTCAGTTCCGGGTCCAAAGCCGAAGTCGGCTCATCAAAACATAAAATATCCGGCTTTAATGCGAGAGCCCTGGCAATTGCCACTCTTTGCTGCTGGCCGCCGGAGAGCTGATGCGGGTAATGGGACATCCGGTCAGAAAGACCCATTTTGTCCAAAAGCTCCTTCGCATTCTCCTCAAGTTCAGCAAATATCTCCTTTTTACGCACTTTAAAATCCGGTTCCTCCTTCGCTAAAAGCTGTCCTGCCAGCATGACATTCTGCAGGGCAGTATACTGCGGAAACAGATTAAATGACTGAAATACCATGCCGAAATGCAAACGTTTTTTGCGGATATCCTGCTCCTTCTCCTTTCCTGCTGTCTCTGCATCAAATAGCGTCTCTCCCTGCACAATAATTTTTCCGCTGTCCGGCCGCTCCAAAAAATTCAGACACCGGAGCAAAGTGGTCTTTCCTGAACCGGAAGAGCCAATAATGGCCAATGCCTGTCCCTGTTCCAGAGAAAAGCTGATATCCTTTAAAACCTTGGTTGACCCAAAACTTTTTTCAAGATTTTGAACCTCTAAAATTGCCATTTCGCCACCCCCTTATCTAAAATAATCCAGTTTCTTCTCGAGCCGTCCAAGAAGTATCGTAAGCAGACCGCTGAACACCAGATAGTAAAATGCAGTAAAAAACAATGGCCAAATCGCACCGGAAATCCCCTGCGAGCCTTTTAAAAACGCTTGTCCTGCCCAAATAATCTCCTGCAGGGCAATAATCCGTGCAAGTGAGGTATCCTTTACCAGTGTTATCACCTCATTGGAAATCGGCGGTACAATACGCTTAACCATCTGCAAAAGCGTAACCTTGAAAAAAATCTGGCTCTTCGTCATGCCAAGCACAAGTCCTGCCTCCTGCTGTCCCTTTGGCACACTCTGTATACCGCCGCGGTATATCTCCGAAAAATAGCAGGCATAATTTATGATAAAAGAAACTGCCGCCGCCATAAATCTTCCGTTCTCACCGCCGCCCCATATGGCATTTCCAAGCACCAATCCCGGAAAATAATACACAATAAGGAGCTGAATCATCAAAGGGGTTCCCCGGATAATCCAAACAATAAACCGCGTAAAATAACGCAGTGGCTTTAGCCCTGACATTGAGCCAAAAGCAATAATCAACCCCAACGGGAATGCACCTAAAAGAGTGACAAAAAACAATTTTAATGTTTGTAAAAAACCCACATTTAACGCATGAAATACAATGGGCATCTGTTCCATAATCGTTGACATTTCCATACCTGCCTTTTCCTCATATGCATAGCACACTTATAAATCAAATACCCCGCCGGCCTGGCAGGGTATTTGTCTTTCTTCCTATTGTTCAATAATCGCAGCCTGTACACCATAAGTCTCCGCTGTTTTCATCATGCTTCCATCCCCATAACTCTCAGAAAAGAACGCATTCAGCTTTGCCGCTAAATCTGAACCCTTACGGAATCCCACACCATACTCTTCTGTGTTAAAGCTGGCTGTATAAGTCAGATTCTCATAGCTTGTTCCCTCGCCAACCATAGCTGCCGCCATCAGAGAATCAATCACCGCTGCATCTGAAGTTCCAGCCGCTACCTCCATCAGCGCATCTGCCTGTGTTTTCACCGGGGTACAGTTATAGCTAAGCTCTGACAAAACTTCTTCCCCGGCAGAACCAACCTCTGCTGCAAAATTCAAATCCTTTAAGCTCTCCACCGTCTGGTACTTGTCTGCATCCTCTTTCTTTACAATGGCAATCTGTGCATTATTGCAATATGCTTTCGAGCACTCCATTGCACTGGTCACTTCTTCCGTCAATGTCATTCCGTTCCACACACAATCAATAGACTTTGCGTCTAATTCCAGTACCTTGTTATCCCAGTCAATTTCTACAAATTCTACATTTACACCAAGGCTCTCGGCAAATGCCTTTGCCATATCTGCATCAAAGCCAATCCAGTTACCAGAATCGTCCTTATAATCCATTGGCTCAAAATCTGTAATTCCTACAATCAATGTACCCTTATCCTGTACATAAGCCAAATCCGATTCATCACCTGCCTCAGCTCCGCCTTCCTCAGATTTTCCTTCCTCTGCCTGATTTTCTTCCGTTGAAATATCGCCCGTCATTGTACCGCCTTCACTTCCACACGCTGCCATGCTAAAGCATAATACCATAGATAGTAGCAGTGCCAATATCTTTTTCTTCATTTCGTATTCTCCTTCCTTTTGCCGGTTTCGTCACGCTGTATCCTTCGTCAAACCGACACATTGGCATTCTACCATAGCCTGAAATCGATGTAAAGCTTATATCTTAAAAATCATTCATTTTATTCCACACATCCGATAATCTCGTTGATATCCTCAATTCCCTTCTCTTCCATAAACTTTCTGATACCATCTATAATCTCTATGGTGGTATACGGATTGTGGAAATTCGCCGTGCCAACGGAGACCACAGCAGCTCCCGCCATCATAAATTCAATGGCATCTTCATAGTTCATAATACCTCCCATTCCGATAACCGGCAGTCCCACAGCATGGGTCACCTGGTATACCATGCGGACTGCCACAGGCTTAATCGCCGGACCGGATAAGCCCCCTGTCTTATTGGCAATGGCAAAATCTCTTCTGTTAATATCAATCTTCATACCGGTCAGTGTATTGATTAGTGAAAGGGCATCTGCACCTCCCGCCTCTGCCGCTTTCGCCATTTCCGTAATGTCTGTTACATTGGGACTCAGCTTCATGATTACCGGCTGCTTTGCCTTTGCCTTTACCGCTTTCGTAATCTGCTCCAGCGCCTTTGGATTCTGCCCAAAGGCAATGCCTCCCTCCTTCACATTCGGACAGGAAACATTAATCTCCAGCAAATCTACCGCTTCATCTGCCAGACGTTCCACCACCTCTACATAATCTGCCTCAGACTTACCACATACATTTACAATAATATTGGTGTCGTACTGCTGCAAAAACGGAATATCCCTGCTGCAGAACACGTCAATTCCCGGATTCTGAAGTCCCACTGCATTCATCATTCCACCGTAGGTCTCGGCAATCCTCGGAGTCGGATTTCCCTGCCACGGCACATTGGCAACTCCCTTTGTGGTAACAGCACCCAATTTACTTAAGTCAACAAAATCCCCATATTCTGCACCGGAGCCAAAGGTTCCGGAAGCTACAGTTACCGGATTTTTAAATTCCACACCTGCAATATTTACCGAAAGCTTCATTATAATTCCACCTCCCGTGCATCGAATACCGGACCATCCTTACAGACCCGTTTATTATGAACATGGCTGTGGTCGTCTACCTCAGCAGACTGGCATACACATGCCAGACAGGCACCGATTCCACATGCCATTTTCTCTTCCAGGGAAAGCTGCGCTTCCATATGATTGGCAAACGCATACTCCTTAATGGCACGGAGCATCGGCGTTGGCCCACAGGCATAAATGATATCCCCCTTGATTTCATATTCCCGGATAGCATCCAGTACATTGCCCTTTACACCATTTTTGCCGTCTTCACTGGCAATATACACCTCTCCCCTTGGCTCCAAATCCTCCAGCAGAAAGGTCTCATCCCGGAAGCCCAAAACAATATTTTTTTCACAGTTTAATTCCTTTGCAAGCTCCAGCATCGGCGGAATTCCAATTCCTCCTCCAATCAGGATAGCCCGCTTGTCCTTCAGGGTAAAGCCATTGCCCAGCGGTCCCATTATATCAACCGTATCTCCCTCCGCAAGGGCTGAAAATTCCTTTGTTCCTTTTCCAACCACCCGGTACACCAGCCGAATCGTTTCACTCTCATGGTCAATCTCACATAAACTGATAGGTCTCGGTAACAAATTTGCTCCATCTTTACTATATAACGATACAAACTGTCCCGCTTTTGCCTGTTCCGCAATCTCCGGTGCATATAAAACAAGGCTGTATATGTCACTTGCAAGCCGCACCTGGCTTCTGACCTTTGCTGTCATCTTTAACGCACTCATGCTATTCTCCTAACTCTATTGATTTATCTGTCATTTCATACATCCGATTAAAGGCTTTCTCATGTTACCGTTTTGCAATGGCTCCTGTGATATCCTCTATCATATCCACTACCGCCTGTCTGGAAGCATCTGCAAAATTCTGTTCCCCAAAGGAAGCATATTTTTCCTGCTTATAGGCTGCAATGATTCCTCTGGAAGAATTAACGATGGCGCCTAATCCATCTTCATTGAAATAATGCACCAAATCCTCTGCCTTGCCGCCCTGGGCACCATACCCCGGGACTAATATGTAGGTCTTCGGCATCAGCTTACGAAGTACCTTTCCCATCTCTGGATAGGTAGCGCCTACAACACAGCCGACATTGCTGTAGGTATCACCCATACACTCTTCTCCCCACTCTACAACCTTCTTTGCCACCAGCTCATAAAGTGGTGTTCCATCTACCAACTGGTCCTGAAATTCTCCTGAGGAAGGATTCGAGGTTTTGACCAGTACAAAAATCCCCTTATTTTCCTGCTTACAGACATCTACAAATGGCTTCACACCATCGGTTCCAAGATACGGATTCACCGTGACAAAATCCTCCGAAAAGCCGGAATAGCTCCTGGTTCCCACCTGTACCTTTCCCAGATGACCCATTGCATAAGCACCGGAGGTGGAACCGATGTCCCCCCGCTTTATATCTCCAATTACAACCAGCCCCTTTGATTTGCAGTACTCACATGTCTTCGCAAAGGCTGCAAGTCCCGGTATTCCAAACTGTTCATACATTGCAATCTGCGGCTTTACTGCCGGAATCAAATCATATGTAGCATCTACAATTGCCTTATTAAACTGCCAGATTGCCTCAGCAGCCCCCTCCAGGGTCTCACCATACTCCTCAAACGCTTTCTTCTGAATATGCTCCGGTACATAACCAAGCATCGGGTCTAAACCAACCACAACCGGCGCATTTAAAACCGAAATCCTCTCCACTAATGTATTAATCATATCTTCCTCCTGAAATTATCCCTTTGCACAGCAAAATCAGTCATTAATGATACGCTGTGCAAAAGGACATGTTTATGTGTATTATATTCTAATTTTAACGGTTGTTCAATTCCTATTTCTAAAAATTTCTTATCCCTGGGACAAAACCAGAATAAATTTATGACGAATAAGGTGCCAGTGTAATGCGCACAAAATAGCCCTGATTTTCACCACAAACCGGACATACCTCCGGCGCCTCCCTTGCATCAATCACATGCCCGCAGTTTAAACACATCCATGTGGTGGACACATCCGATACAAACAGCTGGTTGTCCTGCATCCATTTCTTAAACTGTGCAAAACGGTCCGCATGTACCTTTTCAACCTTTCCAATCATATGAAAGGCTCCTGCAATCTTCTGAAAGCCTTCCTGTCTTGCCATTTCCTCAAATGCCCGATAGACATTGTCATGCTCCTCGTTTTCGTTGTGCTCCGCCATGCCGAGAAGCTCCTCTAAGGATTCGCTGATATCCACCGGATACGAACCGTCAATCTCAATATTTTCCCCGGACAGCTCTGTCAAAAATTCATAGAATACTTTTCCATGAGCCCTCTCCTGTTCCGCCGTAAATTTAAATACTTCTTCTAACACATAAAGCTTCTGTTTATGTGCCTGCTCTGCCGCATAGGTATATCTGTTTCTCGCCTGGGATTCACCGGCAAACGCTCTCATAAGGTTTTCTTTCGTTTTGCTGTTCTTAAACTCAACTTCCATAAGCAGCCTCCTCGCATTCATGGTCATCGCACCTGACAGACATGCCATCAGACCCTTATCCACGTTTCCTTATCATAATTCCCATTTTTATCCGTTTTATACAGTTTTTTCCCTATTTCTCCTTACTATAAATATTGCAGCTATTATAATAAGCACTACTATCAGAATAAACACAGGTGCCAGCCCCGGCTGATTCGGCTTAACATAAGAAACAAGCGCCATATCCTTGTCATAATCATACCAGCCATCCCTGGTGTGCTTATAAAAATCCGCATCGCTTTTGAGAAAAAATGTATAGTCAGGACGCCTTTTTCCCCCTTTATCATCCCAGGTTACATCCATGTTATACCATTGTCCATCCACCTTCACAACATTCCATGCATGATTGGAATCTGCCTGATAATCCTGTGAAGCACCGGTAACAATTCTGACCGGTATATCCATTTCAGAAAGAAGCAGAAATGCTGCCATACAATATCCCTGACATACCATGGTTCCATCCCGGTATCCTTCATAATCAAGATAGTTTTTATAATTTTCATCATACTCATAGTTATTTATCAGATAGTCATGAACCGCCTTCACACTTTCATAATCGGATTCCCCCTTCAATGATGCTGCCACTTCTTTCATTTCTTCCCAATATTCATCTAATATCTCTTTATCGTATTTATATGCAAGCTTTACCCGAATCTGGCAGTTATGGTCATCCGAAAAATCCCCATGCCAGGATTCCATATAACCATCCTCTATATATCTCCCCAGATAGCTTCCGCTATTGAACAGGTTTTCTGCATCATGATGGAAATAATAATCATCAAAAGCCTTCTGAAAATCGGTTCCTACCGCATTTTCATATGTATCGTAATATACAAGACTCTTGTGCTCCCTTATCTGTCTGCCGATTGCCTCGTAAAATTCCTGTTTGTTCGATACAGCGACTGTCTCCTGCGGCGTTCCCTCCACGGCATAAACTTTTCTGCCAGCCGGTTCATTAACCAGAACAACACAGATAAAGACAGCAGTCAATATCCTCTTTATCCCATTCATCCTTCTTTTTTCCATTTTGTCTTCTCCCTTTTTCCCTCCCCGCTCCTGGCAAAGAGCCCAAAACATATGGCGGCTGCATCTATGATAAAGCCTCACAGACACAGCCGCCATTTTCTTTTCTATAATTCCATTACTCTACCGAATAGTTCGGTGCTTCCTTCGTAATCTGAATATCATGCGGATGGCTCTCCTTCAGGGAAGCTGCTGAAATCTCAACAAACTGTGCACTTGCATGCAAATCCTCAATGGTCTTTGCACCACAGTATCCCATACCGGAACGAAGTCCGCCCAGCAGCTGGAACACCGTATCTTCCACAGTTCCCTTATAAGCAACACGTCCCTCTACGCCTTCCGGAACCAGCTTCTTTGCATTTGACTGGAAGTAACGGTCTTTGCTTCCATTCTCCATGGCTGCAATGGAGCCCATTCCACGATATACCTTATATTTACGTCCCTGATATAACTCAAACTCTCCAGGTGACTCATCTGTACCGGCAAAGAGACTACCCATCATACATACATTGGCACCTGCCGCAAGCGCCTTGGTAATATCACCGGAATACTTGATTCCACCATCTGCTATTACCGGAATTCCATATTCCTTTGCTACATCATACGCTTCCATAATGGCAGTAATCTGAGGTACACCAATACCTGCCACCACACGGGTTGTACAGATGGAGCCAGGGCCAATACCAATTTTCACTGCATCCACACCCATTTTAATCATGGCTTCCGTACCGCTTCTCGTAGCCACATTACCGGCGATTACCTGTAAATCCGGATATTTGTCACGAATCAGCTTAAAGGTCTTTAATACATTGGCGGAATGTCCATGCGCCGTATCAATTACCACAGCGTCTACTTTGGATTTTACCAGCTCATCCACACGGTCTGTGATGTCCGGAGTTACCCCGACTGCCGCTGCACAGAGCAATCTTCCCTGGGAATCCTTTGCAGAGTTTGGATATTTGATTGTCTTCTCAATATCCTTAATGGTAATCAAGCCTTTCAGATTATAGTTCTCATCCACAATCGGAAGCTTCTCCTTACGGGCTGCCGCAAGCATTTTCTTGGCTTCCTCCAATGTAATTCCCTCTCTTGCAGTGATTAAACCGTCAGAGGTCATGGATTCCTTAATCTTCTTTGAATAATCTGTCTCAAATTTCAAATCACGGTTTGTGATAATACCTACTAATTTTGTTCCCTCACAAATTGGAACACCAGAAATCCGGAACTTTGCCATCAGCTTATCTGCATCATCCAGCGTATGCTCCGGTGAAAGAGAAAACGGGTCGGTAATGACACCATTTTCAGAACGCTTTACCTTATCAACCTCTTCAGCCTGTGCCTCAATGGACATATTTTTGTGAATGACACCAATACCACCCTGTCTTGCCATGGCAATTGCCATTCTGTGCTCTGTAACAGTATCCATGCCAGAGCTCATAAGCGGAATCTGTAACTGAATCTTTTTTGTAAGCTGTGTTCTCAAATCAACGTCATTTGGAATCACCTCTGAATATGCCGGAACCAGCAGCACATCGTCAAAGGTAATGCCTTTTCCAATAATTTTACTCATATTCTCTCTGCCTTTCTTTAATTTGTTTATTTATTCTTCGTATACACAAATGTACAGCTGTAAATATTCTTCCCCATCCAGCATCATAGGAACACAAATCGGGTCGATATCTGACTTAATCTGTAAATCAGTACCCAGCATGGATATTGGCGGGGTAATATCAATCAGCTTGCCCTGTGTAGAAAACATTGTAGCGGTATTGCCCATAATCATATTGCTGAGCTCATTCAATGCGGAACATGCCATCTCATCTAACTCTGTCACAGGCATGCCGTACATCATTTTACTGGCAATCTCCTTTGCATGTTCTAACTCCATCGCCAGCACAGCCTGTCCCTTCATCTGCCCAACAACACCAACAGTTATCGTATAGGTTGGCTTTTTAAATGAAAAATCAGTTAATGCCGGCCGCCCAACCGTAAGCTTCAGCTGTGTAACATTTTCAAAAACACTAATCGTAGCTTTTAAAAACGGATTAATATTGTTAACATCCAGTGCCTTTCTCATTTTTATCCTCTTTTCCAGTTCATTCCTAACTACATAGTAAGCCTATTATACATGAATCACTATTACTTCGCAAATAAAAATAAGAAGTTTTTTACATTTGTGAATTTTTTCTATTGTATCACCTGTTTCATATTTTGCAAGTATTTTTTTCTTTTAAATTATCTGTTTTTTCTTTTCCTAACCTATGTTATACTAGTAGCATATGCTAATAATAAAGGAATTTTCCTTTTGGAGGATAAAATGAACGAACAATTTAACGAAATTTTACCGGATATTGTAAATGCAATTACCCACAATTTTACCCAGTCGGATTTGCTTCTCGGCAAATCTGAAAAACAGCTTCCTGTGCGGAGTGTTATCATTGAAATTCTCGATGATTTAAAAAAGCTCATGTTTCCTGGCTATTTCAGCACAGAACATGTGGACAATAACAATGCAGCATATTATACAGGGCAAATGCTGTCCAATCTCCATCACAAATTGAAAAAACAGGTTGCTTTAGCCCTTGCCTACGGAAAGGAGGATACCATATCTTCCTCCTCCCCTGAAATCCAGGCAGATGCGGAGGAAATCTGCTGTTCCTTCCTGAAAGCAGTTCCACAGCTGCAGGAGCTTCTGCTCTTAGATGTACAGGCAGGCTATGACGGCGACCCTGCGGCGGACAGCCGGGAGCAGATTATTTTTTCCTATCCCGGTTTTTATGCGGTTTTTGTGTACCGCATCGCCCATGAGCTCTATAACATGAAGGTTCCGTTTATTCCAAGGATTATGACGGAGCATGCCCACAACAAAACCGGAATCGACATTAACTCCGGCGCCACCATTGGTAAATATTTCTTTATGGACCACGGCACAGGAATTGTAATCGGAGAAACCACAATTATTGGCGACTATGTCAAGCTATACCAGGGCGTGACCTTGGGTGCGCTGAGCACCCGCGGCGGACAGCACCTTGCAGGAATCAAGCGCCACCCAACCATTGAAGACCGGGTTACCATTTACTCCAATGCCACCATCTTAGGCGGCGAAACGGTAATAGGCAAAGATTCCGTCATTGGCGGCGGCGCCTTCATTACCAGCTCAATACCGGAAAAAACCAGAGTATCTGTAACACCACCGGATTTATCCATAAAAAATGATACCCGGGGCGAGCTGTCCGCCACCAGCTATGTCTACGAAATTTAACCGGTTTACTTATAGCCGGTGATTGGCAGTAAAACAGATACACCAGAATACAAAAAGGAAATAAAAAGATGGTACTAGCATGTCAGAACATCTCAAAGGCCTATGGCATTACCGAGATTTTAAACAACATTAATTTTCACATAGAAGCAAAGGAAAAGCTTGCCATTGTCGGAATCAACGGCGCCGGCAAATCCACCCTGTTAAAAATTATTATGGGGGAGGAGGAAGCCGATGAAGGGCAGGTTGTAATCGGCAAGGATATATCCGTGGGCTATCTCGCACAGCATCAGGATTCCTACTATGACAAGACAATTTTTGAAGAACTGCTAAGCGTAAAGCAGGACTTAATCGAATTGCAGGAGCAGATACGCCTGTTAGAGCAGAATATGAAAAATCTGGAGGGAGCGGAGTTAGAAGCTGCCTTAGAGCGGTATACCCGGATGAACCACACCTTTGAACAGCAGGACGGATATGCCTTTGAAAGCCAGGTAACCGGTATCCTGAAGGGTCTGGGATTTGAGGAGGCGGACTTTAACCGCCCTGTTTCCGAACTTTCAGGGGGACAGAAAACCCGGGTATCCCTGGGAAGGCTTCTTCTTGCCAGACCGGACGTCATTCTCCTGGATGAGCCAACCAACCATCTGGATTTAAACAGCATTGCCTGGCTGGAAAACTACCTGAAGTCTTATGACGGGGCTGTTATTATCGTCTCCCACGACCGGTATTTTCTGGATAAGATAGTGACCAAAGTGGTGGAGCTTGAAAATACCAAAAGCACCATTTACCATGGCAACTACAGCTACTATGCCGCAAAACGCGAGGAGGTAAGGCTCTCCAAATACCGCGCCTATATGAACCAGCAGGCGGAAATCAAGCATCAGGAAGCCGTCATTACCAAATTAAAGCAGTTTAACCGGGAAAAATCCATCCGGCGTGCTGAGAGCCGGGAGAAAATGCTGGATAAGCTGGAACGTCTGGAAAAACCGCAGCAGGTCAATGACGAAATGCGTCTTACCCTGACCCCCGATATCGAAAGCGGAAATGATGTGTTATATATAGAAGGGCTGTCCAAATCCTTTGGACAGCATACTCTTTTTACCAATATCGGCATGGATATCAAGCGGGGGGAACGGGTTGCCCTGATAGGGAACAACGGAACCGGCAAGACAACGATTTTGAAAATCATCAACCAGCTGCTCCCAAAGGACAGCGGCAAAATTATCCTCGGTGCACAGGTACACATTGGATATTATGACCAGGAGCACCAGGTCCTCCATCCAGATAAAACCATTTTTGATGAGCTGCATGACGCCTATCCGGATATGACCAATACCAGAATCCGCAATGTGTTAGCCGCCTTTCTGTTTACCGGGGATGAGGTGTTTAAGGAAATCAGGGATTTAAGCGGTGGAGAACGGGGCAGGGTAAGCCTGGCAAAGCTGATGCTTTCCAATGCCAATTTCCTGATTCTGGATGAGCCTACCAACCATCTGGATATCACCTCAAAGGAGATATTGGAAAATGCCTTAAAAAATTATACCGGAACCATTCTGTATGTATCTCATGACCGGTATTTTATCAACCAGACCGCCACAAGGATTCTGGATTTACATGACGGCGGTATCATCTCTTATATTGGCAACTATGATTACTATATCGAGCAACAGCTTGTATCCACTGCCAGAGCAGAGGAAAAAGCGGCAGTTGTCAGGGAGGAAACAGAGAACAAAAAGGACTGGAAGCGCTCTAAGGAGGAACAGGCAAAGGAAAGAAAACGCCAAAACGACCTGAAGAAGACAGAAAGCCGGATTGAAGAGCTGGAAAATCTCATATCCTCTCTGGATGAGGAAATGGCTCTTCCTGAAAATGCCACCAGTGCGGCAAAGCTTTCAGAGCTTGCGAAGCAGCAGGCAAAAGCAAATGAGGAGCTGGAACAGCTCTACGAAATCTGGGAAAAGCTGTCCGAATAGGACAGAAAAACCGGCAGAGAACCGGAAGCTATTCCGGCTCTGCCAGATATTCCTCCAGTGTAATTCCCCTGTCATAAATTTCCTTCGCCACATCCTTCCCCACATAGCGGAAATGCCAGGACTCATAAGAGAACCCGGTTACCTCCTCCTTTCCTTTCGGATAGCGCAGGATAAACCCATATTTATAACAGTTTTCCTGAAGCCAGATATTTTCCGGTGTACTTTCCTGCGTCTCATCCAGCCTCTGGTTGGTTACTGCCACAATATCCACTGCAAGCCCTGTTTCATGCTCACTGTAATGTGCAGGGGCAACTGTGAGCAGGGCATCCTCTCTTGCCTCCTCCTCATTCATTCCCGCTCCTGCATTCTTCACAATTTCCTCCTCTAACAGCTGCTGCTGTTTTTCAGAGGAACGGTAACCGCTTGCCACCAAAAAGGATAACCCCAATTCCTCCTCTTCTCCGTCAAACAGCATATTCCGCAAATCCTCATACATCACAGACGCCACCTGCTGTCCATTCTTAAGCGTCGTCAAAGCCACTGAATAGTCTGTCGGCAGATACGAGGATTTGTTTACCAAAAGTGTGGTGAAATCTATATCTTTGCCGCCGGAAGCATCCTGGCTTTCCATTGCCCACTCACTCTCTGCGTTTTCTGATTCATCCACATCTGTCCCGGCTCCTTCTGTTTCTTTTGCAGCAGATTCCTCCTCCCTTGCCATTGCCTGGACAGACTGTCCTTTATCTTCCTCGCTCTGCTTCACCAGACAGAAATCACATACATCCTTAATACCGGATACCGCCGCAGCCACAATCCCTCCTGCCAGAACAAATGCCAGAATTACAACGAACCACGCCCCCAGCCATTGAAGTCTCCTCTTCATGGAAATTCTCCTTTTTCTACGCCTGAATCTTAGCATGATAAACCTCCTTAACTACGAATACATTAAGGTTAGCCTTAAAATGTATCGTTTCACATTAAAAGAGGCATCATTTTTGTATCATTTTTATTCTTTCCTGCTCTATTTCATTTGCCTGTATCATTATCGCTGGCACTCTCTGAATCCAATCCCATCTCATTTATCTCATCATCAGACACAATCTGAAAATAGAAATTTCCCTCTATTTTCTTGTCATTATCAGTATATGCCATATAGCTGTTGCACTGGATTTCGTAATTTGCCTTTTGTCCAAACAGCAGACTATTCATCCAAAAGCCATCCTCCTCTCCCGCTATGTCAAAATATCCCAGCCTGTTCTCCATTTCACCGTCTCCCGTACTGCCCTCCGATGGCTTCTGGCAGCTTAAGTATTCCTCATATTTTAAGGACCATTCCGCCAGCAGGCTGTAATTCTCTTCCTCGCTTCGCTCCAGTATCTTCTGCATATACTTTACAGCCTGGTCACTATTGACAATTGCCTCATAAATCTGGTAGGTTACTGTATCCACCAGGAAAGTATAGCTTTCTTCGCCTGTATTGGAATAAAACTGGATATTCCACACATAAAAAATCTTTCCCGGCTTTGATTTGAGTGTACAGGCATAAAGCTCTGCACTTTCAAAAAGAGCGTTCAAATCCATGCCTTCACTGTAAATCGGCAGTAACTCCGCTTTCTCCATAATTTCAAGCTGCTTTTTCAGCTCTGGCAGCAGCTTTTCATCATTTTCCTCCAAATCCCTGACCTTGTCCAGCTGTATTACGGAAATCCGTTCCTCCCCTAATGCATCCCCTGACAAAATCTCAAGCTTTTCATCCATGGTTAAATCCATATTCACCGTGACAGAGCTTTCCTGAGAATACAGACGGTACTGGTTCATATAGCTGCTGTCATTTTTCTTCGTAATATACTCCGGAAGAAAAATAACCAGCACCACCGATAAAATAAGCAGTAAGACAGCCATTGTCCATTTAATTATCGTTCTCATTCCTTTGCCTCCTGCATAAAGGTTACAGTAACGCTGGTACCCTTATCCAGCTCACTCTCAATCTTCCATTTTGCCTTGTGTAAATGAACAATCCGGCTGCACAGGGTCATGCCAAGACCGGCGCCGCCCTCCTTGCGGGAACGTGATTTATCCACCATATAAAAGGCATCCGTAATCTTTGAAAGTTCTTCCCTGGGGATTCCTCTTCCCTCATCCCGGACGGTAATCTCATATCCCTCTCTGCCATTTCTTCCCTCTATCCAGATTACATCCCCTTCCTGGGATGCCTTCTTGCTGTTATCTATCAGATTGGCAAACAGGGAAATCAACAAATCCTTTTCCCCATATATCTTACCCGGCTCCGATTTCATTTTAAGCACCAGATTCTTTTCCAGCACCCCCACCTCCGCCAAATCAAATACGGTCTGGATAAAATAAGGGGCATCCAGATTCACATATTCAAAATCCTGTTTTTTCATGACCATAAGCTCCAACAGCTTAAAGGACAGCGCCTCCAGACGCTTTCCCTGGGAATAAATGTAGCCTGCCGCCTTGACACGTTCTTCCTCTGTCAGATTCATGGAACGAATCATATCTGCGTAACCGATAATGGACGTCAGCGGCGTCTTCAGCTCATGGGCAAAGGCAGATGTAAATTCTTCCTGCCGCTTAGCCTGTTCCTCCAACGAAAACATTCTGTCCGACAGCTTTTCCGCCATGTCATTAAAATCCTGTGCAAGCACTCCCACCTCGTCATGATTTTTTACAACTGCCCTTGCCTGCATGTCCCCCTTTGCAAAGCTTCTGGCAATCCGGGAAAGCTGTCTTACAGGACCTGTAAGGAAAAAGGAAATAACCAGTGCAAGGACTGCCACAATCCCAAGCATCACCAGCATAATGGTCCGATAGGTGTAAAGCAGCTGGCTGCGCTCTGTATAAATGTGGGAAATATCCTTTGTGGTTTCCAGATATACCTGGCTCTGGGTCAGGCGGCTGTCAATCATACTCATTACATTCAGATAATACTTATCGCCATCCTCATGTATCCGGTATCCGCTCTCTTCTAAGCTTATCTGCTCCTGCAAAACCGTATCCGCCTTCCCTGCTCCGTCTGAATAGACAATACTTCCCTCCGAGCTTATGAGCAGCATGGAATCCCCTTCTGAATTCATACGGCGGTTGATGGACTGCGCCACCTCCTTCCATACATTATTTTCCTGCTCGTTAAATGCTTCCGGTATGGAATTTACTGTGGTTTCAAATGTCAGCTTCAGCATCTGGTTTTCGCTCTTCCCCATCTCAATCTCACGATTCAGGGCAGATTGGAAGGACTCCCGAATCATCAGGGTTCCAAAAACTCCGAAGGACAGGGACGCCAGTAAAAGCATACTGAAAAACACCTTCACATAAAATTTCATTTTATACCTCCAGCCGGTAACCTACCTTGTAAACAGCCTTGATGACATCCTCCCATTCCAGCTTCTTCCGCAGTCTCTGGACATGTAAATCCACCGTTCTGCTGTCTCCTAAATAACTACTCTCCCATACATTTTCATAAATTGTCTCCCGGTAAAGCGCTATGTTCTTATTGCGTACAAACAGTAACAGCAGTTCAAACTCCTTCAAGGTTAACATAATCTGTTTCCCATTTTTCATCACAACCCGGGAGGGAATATCAATCTCTACATCCAGAATATTAATCTTATTGTCTGCCTTATTGTACCTGCGAAGCACTGTTTCTACCCTTGCCAGCAGTTCTACAATTTCAAATGGTTTTGTAATGTAATCATCCGCACCGGACTTAAGCCCCTTCACTCTGTCATCCAGCTCCCCCATGGCAGTAATAAAGATAACCGGCATTTCCAGCGTTTTTATATAATCCAACAATTCCCAGCCATTAATTCCCGGCAGCATAATGTCCAGCAGCACTAAATCAAAGCTCTCCTGGCTTAAAATATCCGCCGCCGTATTTCCGTCAAAAGCACATTTGCAGTGGTAGCCAGCCTTTACAAGGTTCATTCTTATCAAATCGGAGATTGGCTCCTCGTCTTCTACTATCAAAATTCTTATCATAATGCTTTCCCTTCCCTGAATTTCTGCTTATATTATAAACGAATTAAAAATTTCACACATTCTGTTAGTGTACCTGGCTTATGCCGATTAAAAAAATACATCTATATTGTATCATATTTGTATCACATGTCACAGTTTATTATAGAAAAATACCTCCCATGTAAACTGGGGTTATTTCCCAGTTTACTTGAGAGGTATCCTGTCATTTAAAACCGCTTTTTAATTCAATTTTTTGCCCTGTCTCTAATTTCCTACAGGCTTGCCTCTAATGTCTTGCGAATTTCCTTAATAAAATTCTCAGAGTTAAGTACGGTAGGATTTTCAATGGTTGTAATCAACGCCAAATCCTTCGTCATTTTTCCGGACTCAATGGTTCCAAGCGTTGCCGCCTCCAGCTTATCCGCAAAGGTACAAAGCTCCGGAATATTGTCAAGCTCTCCACGCTTTCTGAGTGCCCCGGTCCATGCAAAAATGGTTGCCACAGAATTGGTAGATGTCTCTTCCCCTTTTAAATGCTTGTAATAATGTCTCTGAACCGTTCCATGGGCAGCCTCATACTCATATACACCGGACGGAGATACCAGTACAGAGGTCATCATGGCAAGGGAACCAAAGGCAGAGGAAACCATATCCGACATAACGTCTCCGTCATAGTTCTTGCATGCCCAGATAAATCCACCCTCAGCCTTCATCACACGGGCAACCGCGTCATCAATCAGGGTATAGAAATACTCAATTCCCGCTGCCTTAAACTTCTCGTCATACTCTGCATCATAAATTTCCTGGAAAATATCCTTGAATCTATGGTCGTATTTCTTGGAAATCGTATCCTTTGTGGCAAACCATACAGACTGCTTTGTATCCAGCGCATAATTAAAGCATGCCCTTGCAAAGCTTGAAATGGAATCATCCAGATTATGCATACCCTGAATCACACCCGGTCCCTTGAACTCATGAATGGTCTCACGTATTTCTGTTCCGTCCTCACCAGTAAATACCAGCTCTGCCTTGCCTGCACCCGGAACACGGATTTCCGAGTTCTTATATACATCACCATAGGCATGTCTTGCAAGGGTAATCGGCTTTACCCAGTTCTTTACACATGGCTCAATTCCCTTTACTACAATCGGTGCACGGAATACGGTACCGTCCAAGGCAGCACGGATTGTACCGTTTGGTGATTTCCACATTTCCTTTAAGTTATACTCTGTCATACGGGCAGCATTTGGAGTAATCGTAGCACATTTAACAGCCACGCCATATTTCTTCGTTGCCTCTGCAGAATCAAAGGTTACCTGGTCATTGGTCTCATTTCTGTACTCAAGACCTAAGTCATAATACTCTGTCTTCAAATCAATGAACGGGAGCAAAAGCTCGTCCTTAATCATCTGCCAGAGAATTCTTGTCATCTCGTCTCCGTCCATCTCCACCAACGGAGTTGTCATTTTAATCTTTTCCATCACACTGTCCTCCTGTATTGACTTTTTGTTCGCTGTTTATGTCTTCTCAGAAAAATAAGCCATAAGTATTCACATATGACTTATTTGTCCTAAAAACAGTATTCTGTTATGTACTTCTATAGAATAACAGAAAATCATATTTCTGGCAACTTTACATTTAAAGTTTTTGCATTTTCTCCTACCACCCTCATCAGCTCTTCATCCGTAATGGAGGTCACACGTCCCTCATCATATTCCTTATCCACCCATTCCTTTACTGCAGTGACAAGCGGTGAATTCTTATCAATCTTATCCTCCACCCGGATATGGTAGTGGGTATTTATCCAGTGTGCAATCCCTGCAAGACCGGAGGTATTGGACACGGCAACCTGTACCGGACGGTTTAAAAACTTATCCGTATCAAATATATTATAAATCTCCTCATTTTTCAGCAGGCCATCTGCATGTATGCCTGCACGGGTAATATTAAAGTTCTTTCCGACAAACGGTGTCTGCTCCGGAATGTCATACCCTAATTCCTTGTGATAGTACTCTGCCAGCTCTGTAATCACTGTGGTATCTGCTCCGTTTAAATTTCCCTTTAGCTGTGCATATTCAAAAATCATTGCCTCAAGAGGGGTATTACCGGTTCTCTCCCCAATGCCAAACAGGGAACAGTTCACTCCCGATGCACCGTACAGCCATGCTGTAGTAGAATTGGTCACCGCCTTATAGAAATCATTGTGTCCATGCCATTCCAGACACTCGCTGGGAACCCCTGCATGCTTGGTCAGACCATAACAGATTCCCTGCACAGAACGCGGAATCACCGCACCGGCAAAGTTCACGCCATAGCCCATAGTATCACAGGCACGGATTTTAATAGGAATCTTATATTCCTCCATCAGCTTCATCAGCTCCAGACAAAACGGAATCACGAAGCCATAAATGTCTGCCCTGGTGATATCCTCTAAGTGGCACCTCGGACTGATACCAATCTCCAGACAGTCCCTTATAACTCCCAGATACTGCTCCAATGCCTGCTTTCTGGTTTTCTTCATCTTATAAAAAATATGGTAATCGGAACAGCTCACCAATATTCCGGTCTCCTTAAGTCCGATATCCTTAACCAGTTCAAAATCCTTCTTTGTCGCCCGAATCCAGCTTGTCACCTCCGGAAACCGGTATCCACGCTCCATACATTTATACACAGCGTCCCTGTCCTTTTTGCTGTACAGGAAAAACTCGCTTTGCCGAATCAGTCCGTTTGGTCCGCCGAGCCTGTGCAGATAATCATAAATTGTCACAATCTGTTCCGTGGTATAAGGCTCCCTGGACTGCTGTCCGTCACGGAAGGTGGTATCTGTAATCCAGATTTCCTTTGGCATATTGTGAGGTACAATCCTCTCATTAAATGCAATCTTCGGCACTTCATCATAGGAGAACAGATTCCGGAAAACATTCGGTTTTTCCACATCCACCAGATGATACATGTGCTCTTCCAGTTCCAGTAAGTTTGTCTTTTCATTGTTTACTACAATTCGGTTATCCATTTTTTATCCTCTCTTCATTCACACATAACGCTTATTTTACTGCCTCTTTCTTCCTGCCCCAATACTTATATTATATAATAGAATTACTCTTAAGGATGAAAATAATTGCTGTCAAAGTGACGGATGACAGCAGCGTGGTCATCACCACAATTCCGGATGCCAGCACACTGTCGTTGCCCATATTTTTTGCCATAATATAGGAGCTGACTGTAGTAGGCGCCCCTGTCAGAATCAGCAGTGCCACCATCTCCTCATTCCGAAAGCCCATCCATACTGCCACCGGAAGAAAAATTCCCGGAATAATCACTAATTTAATCAGGGAGGCAATTACCGTAGGCTTCCATTTTTCAAGGGCAGCTCCGGTAGAAAAGCCTGCGCCAATGGTAATCAGTGCCAGCGGTGTAGAAAGGCTTGCCACACTGTTAATTGATTTTTCAATTATCACAGGAAACTGAAACTTTAACAGGGCAAAGGGGATACCGGCAACAATCCCTATAATAATAGGATTTGTCACAATTCCCTTAAGAGTCTTCTTTACCACAGCACCCCGGTCTGTCTCTTCCGCATTTGCACTCCGCATCAATACAATGACGGAAAAAATATTAAATAACGGTATGGATGCCACAATCATCATGGGAACCAGACCACTGCTTCCATAAATATTCTCGGCAAAGGCAATGCCCAGAATCGCCGCACTTCCCCGGAAGCTTCCCTGTACAAAGCTTCCTATCATGCTCTTATCTTTTATGAATATCTCTGCCAGCAGCCATGTCACGCCAAAAAACACACAGGTTCCGAAAAAGCAGAACAGAACAAATTTGAGATTAAAATCCTTCGTTAAATCCGCTCCTGCAATATCCTTAAAGACCAATACCGGCAGCGCAACCTTAAATACCAGCTTATCTGCCACGGATACAAAATCATCTGTCAGAAAATGTATCCTTTTAAGCCACCAGCCTAATATCTGTCTCTTATACACATCTCCGAGCCCACGAGACTCGACGTCATCTCG
>UQXF01000030.1 GCA_900544905.1 uncultured Clostridium sp. | reverse complement strand
CGTAAGATCGTCGGCAGCGTCAGATGTGTATAAGAGACAGTAACACGGATACCGGTCTTATTTGCAATATAAATTCCCATCTCGAATGCCTCTGCCCGGGGTCTCGCCATAGGGGAATCGGAAATCGTAACCAAATCCACATCATTTTCCTTAAGCCGATAAGCCGCCTCTAAAAATTTATCCGCCTTCTGGTTAAATGGGGAATCAATCTCCACCACATATACCCGTTCCCCATTGTTCAGCTTTTCAATAAATGGATTCGGTTTTCCCACAGGCATATCGTTATCCTCTGATACCGCAATGTGTTTTGCAAAAGGAGTGCTCCGTTTTTCCAGAAGCTCCGATAAAACACGGATATACTCCGGCGTCGTGCCACAGCACCCTCCAATCAGATTCACACCCTTTTCCATTATCTGCTCCATAACGGATGCATAGTAAACCGGATTATCAATAAATAACTGTCTGCCCCGGAGCATATGCTCATATCCTGCATTGGGCAGCACACTCACGATACTGTCCTTTGAAAAGGTCAGGCTGTCCAACAGCTTATTCATATGGGTCACGCCGATACCACAGTTAAAGCCAAAGCCGTCCAGCACCTTTTCCTTTTCCATCTCACGAACCAGTCTCTGCATGCTGTAGCCATACTTGGTATAGCCCATACGGTTTACAGAAAACTGTGCCAGAATAAAGAGCTCCTCCCCGTTTTCTGCTGCCATTTTTTTCAGGTACTCTGCCAGCCGGATTACCATCTCCACATCCGCAAAGGTTTCCAGAATGTAAATGCGGACTCCCTGCCCAAAAAGCGTATTACAGATAAACCGGTATTCTTCAAATACCTGTTCCTCTTCTCTTTCATTGCTGTACCGGATTGGACCGATGGAGCCTGCAATAAAAATCTCCCGTCTTCCCTGTGCAGCTTCTGAAGCTTCCCACTCCCGGGAAAGCTCATCCACCGCCTCCCGTGCATTCTTTACCGCTGCAATGAGGTTTGCCTGCATCTCCTCTTTTTCAAACAGCATATGGTTTACCGCAAAGGTATTCGTGCGTATCATTCCGGCTCCCGCCCGGATATACTTTTTATGTATCTCCTTTATCCATTCCGGATGTGTAATATTAGCATTTTCCGCCTCTCCTGCATCCGGGTGAAGCCGGTTAAAATACGTTCCCATTGCGCCATCCATCAATATAATCTGTCTGCCTGTCTTCTCCTTGAAAGCCTGTGCCTGCATCATTGCTCTGCCGTCCTCCTGAATGTCATTTTACCTTATTTCTATGGCAATTATGTGAATTGAACCATAGGTTTTTCTCCATCATGTCCTAAACCAGCAAATCTTCAATATACCTCTTATCAATAATAACTAAAACCGTATCCTCTTTTTGAAGCGGTTCCTCCGGGTCGATATCGGTTGTCAGCTCTCCGTTGTGCCTTAATGCCACCACATTGATTTTATGCTTCTGCCTTAAGGAAAGCTCCTTTAAGCTCTTTCCTGCCCATTCCGGCTTTACAGCCACCTCCACCATGCGCAGGCGCTTTGAAAGCTCAAAGAAATCCAGAAAATTCCCTGCAATCATATTTCTTGCCACACGGATACCGCCATCCCGTTCCGGGGTTACAATCTTATCCGCTCCAATCCGCTCAAAAATCGCCGTCTGTGTACTATTCTGGGATTTGGCAAGCACCATGGAAACCCCTGCCTCCTTCGCCGCCAGAATTGCCATAACACAGGCGTCCAGACAGCCGGTCATAGCCACCACAACTCCATCCATATTGGAAAGTCCCAGCGTTTCATAGGAACGTATCTCCGTAGCGTCAATCTGCATGGCAAGGGTCACCTCATCTGCCATATCAGAAATCCGGTCCTCATCCTTATCCAACACCATAACCTCTGCCCCCGCATTCATCAATTCCAGGGCAACACTTCTTCCAAACTCTCCTAATCCAAATACCGCAAAAGATTTTCTTCCTTCCCTTTTCTTCATATCCACACTCCTGTCCTCTCTATCTAAAACTTCTATGTTCCACTACCCTACCGTTATCCTTCCCTCCGGCAGTCTCTCCGGTGACTGGGTGTACCGCATGGTAAACGCAATCACCATTGTAATTGGTCCAATTCTTCCTAAAAACATACAGATACTAAGTATAAGCTTTCCAGCCAGTCCCACAGTCGCCGTAAAGTCTCTGGATAATCCCACCGTTCCAAGGGCGCTGTAGACCTCAAAAATCATATCCACCGTCTCTCCTGTTTCCAGCAGCCGCATGGCAATTACCGCCGCTACACTGGCAATAAAGCTGATAAATACAATGGCAAATGATTTACGCACCACCTTTTCGGAAATTCTTCTGTTAAAACAGGTAACATCCTCCTGTCCCCGGACGGTTCCCCGCACAGCCAGCAGAATAACCGCCACTGTCGTAACCTTGACGCCTCCTGCAGTTCCCACAGAAGAGCCTCCTGTAAACATAAAAAACAGTGAGATAATAACAGACGGCGTGGTCAGTCCCTTCTGGGAAATGGTAGCAATCCCTGCCGTTCTTAAGGTTACCGACTGAAACATGGCAGCTAACAGCTTTTCCCCAAAGGAAAAGCTGCCTATTGTCTGCGGATTATCATATTCAAACAGGAGAATCAGAAATGTACCGGAAACAAGAAGAAATGCCGTCATACACAGTACAAGCTTTGTGTGCAGGGAAAAGCTTTCAAACAGCTTCCGTTTCCCTGCCCCGGAATGCAGCCTTTTCCGGACAACGGAAACCACATCCCACCAGACAACAAATCCAATACCTCCCAAAACAATAAGAACCATTGTTACAACATTTGCCCATACATTATGCACATAGGGCATAAAGCTGTTATCTCCCAGAATATCAATCCCAGCATTACAAAAGGCAGACACTGCATGAAACAGGGAATACCATATACCCTTTGCCACTCCGTATTCGGGCACGAATACCGGTAAAAATGCCAGCATTCCCAGTCCTTCTACCAGAAAGGTTCCCTTAAACACTCTCCTTAAAAACTGCACCAGACCCTGTAAGGTGTCCAGATTAAAAGCATCTCCCAAAAGCATACGGTTGCTCAGGGAAATCTTTTTCCCCAGCAGCATCATCACCGTTGTTGTCATGGTAATAACGCCGAGACCTCCAATCTGGATTAAAACCAGAATCACGATGTGCCCAAACAGACTCCAGTGGCTTGCCGTTGTAACCACCACCAGCCCCGTTACACATACGCTGGTTGTGGCAGTAAACAATGCATCTATAAACGGGGTAGCCTGTCCGTCTGCCGATGCGGCAGGCAGGCTTAACAGCAGAGCGCCAATGAGGATTGCTGTTAAAAAGCTTAATATAATAATCTGTGTTGTTGTTAAATGTCCCTTCAATCTTCCCTTTTCCTTTCTCCCCACAGTTTTGTGCCAGACGTCCACACTCTGCCGGGATATATAGAAGTATACCATTTCCATATCCTTTTTCAAGGTAGATTTTATTTTCCTTTTCTATTATACTATTATGCAGCAAGCCTATTCAAAAGGAGAAGAAACCATGTCTTTATATGATGAAATCAAATCCCATTTTACCCTTCCCAACGCATACGCCGACTGGGAGCATTACCGGAATACCCTTACAGATTACCTGATTGCCCAGACAGACCAGGTTTCTCTTCCGCTCTCCTTTTGTCCCGGCATGAAACAGACAGAGATATTGCCAACCCTTGCCATACTGGGCGCCGGTGCCTGCAATGATTTGGATTTACAGCGTCTTTCCACCCATTTTTCCAAAATCACACTACTGGATTACGACACGGACTCCTTACAGCAGGCGCTTAACACCTATCACCTTGAGCATACCGGTACGGTGGAATGCCTGCCCGTAAGCCTCAACGGTATCACTGAATCCGATTACCGGGATTTTTGCGAGGAACTGCAATTCTTCCTGCGGGAGGAAAAATCCCATATGACTGCGGCAGCCTTTGAAACCTTTGCCCTGTCGCTTGTGGATGCCTGCTATAAAAAAAGCAGGCAGGCGGCAATCCCCCTTGCCCCTGCCTCTTATGATTATATCTGGTGTTTTGGAGTACACAGCCAGTTTCAGTCCATGTTCTCCTATATCTACCATGTATTTGAAGTCAATCTGAACAATACCATTTTCAAAGCTGACGGTGTGCCTTCTGAAGCCTTTTCCCGCCGGCTCAAGGAGGAAAATAACTACTTTATCCCCCTTTTTCATGACGCCTTACTTGCCAGTGCCAGAAAAGCCATCTTCCTAGGGCTGGAACACAACCGCCCGGAAAGGGAGGATGCCATTGAGGGTGCCTGTCAGGCAATCAGCGATATCAGAAGCCGCAGCCTTAACCTTACGGAAAGTGTTATCCTATGGCCCTTCTGCCCGGCAGACGGCTTATCCTACGAAATGCTGATTCAAAAAATCACATTATAGGCGTTCCTTTTTCCGTAATTACCCCTTACTTTTTTCTCCCGGCTTTTCCGCCTCTTTTTCTATCTCCTGCTTTTTCCTTCTGCGCTTTTCCATATCCTGTTCCACAAGGGTATAAATAACTGCTGTAAATGGTATGCCTAAAAACATGCCAATCACACCGCCAAATTCTCCTCCGATAATGATTGCCGCAAAAATCAGAATAGACGGAATACCGATTGCATTTCCCACAATATGGGGATAAATCAACCGGTTATCAATCTGCTGTAAAATCAAAAATAAAACAATAAAGGTCAATGCCTTAATCGGCGATTCCATCACTAACAGAAGCGCACCTATGCTTCCGCCAAAAAATGCTCCCACCACAGGAATCAGCGCCGTCACTGCCACAATCACTCCAATCAATACCGGATACGGAAGTCCCATAATCCCCATGCACAGTGCCAGAAGACAGCCTAAAATAATGGCGTCCAGACACTGTCCGGATATGAAGCTGGCATAGGTTTCATAAATGATATGTCCCACATATTCGATATTCGCAGCAATGTTTTCCGGCAGATAGGTCTCAATGAACCTGTGCAGCCATGCCCCGATGGATTCCTTTTTTGCCAGTATATAAAAGGCAAAAAACAGTCCGATAAAAAATTTCGCAAAGACAGAAATGAAGCTTCCCAGGGCATTTCCACTGGCTTTGATTGCCTCGATGAAGGATTTGTTCTCCATAAGCCCGAACATACTATTCACAAGGTCCTCATCTATCTTAAAATTCTGGACAGCATCCATCATATCCTCTGAAATGCCGAAGTTTTTCTCCAGAAAGCCGATAACCGTTTCCACTGCCTGGGGCATCTTTTCCGCAATCTGTTTCACGCTTTCCACAATACCGGGTATCATGTTAAAGCATACAATGGTAATCATTCCTGTAAGAATGAGAATCGCAACTATAATGGATGTGGTCCGTTTTATAGCCGGGTTTTCAAAAATCCCCTTTGTCATGTATTTTTCCAGCTTCACAACAATCAAATTTACAATAAATGCTATGGCAATTCCGTAAATAAGCGGTGAAACCGCATTGTAACAGACTGTCAGTATCCCCTTCACTACCGTAATATTCTCAACCAAAAGGTAAAACAGTACAATTAAAAAAAGTCCCTCTAAAAATCTTTTTTCCCGGTTCCGAATCATTTTATCACCTGATTTCTATTATGCTCGTCCTATAATGGTTTAAAATCCTCCGCACCATGCTTGCAGATTGGACATACAAAATCAGCTGGCAGGGAATCTCCCTCATAAATATACCCGCAAATCGTACAGATATATCCCTTTTTCTCCACAGGCTTTGCAGAAGGCTTAATATTTGCATGATAATACGCATAGGTTGCGGAAGCCTTGTCTGACAACACCTCTCCTCCGGTTACATCCGCAATAAACATGGTATGGGTTCCCAAATCTATGGTATCCGTAACCTTTCCGGAAATATATGCGTTACACTCCTTTGTGAGATAGGCAATTCCATTTTCTGCCCTTGCAAAGGTAATCTCTGCAAACTTGTCCGTATCCCTTCCACTCTGAAAACCAAAATGCTGAAAGGTATCAAATGTGGCGCTCTCATCTAAAACAGATACGTTAAACTCCCCTGTCTTCTTAATCATATCATGTGTATAATTTTCTTTGTTCACTGTGACAATAATGCGGTTCGGCGTTGTTGTCACCTGGGCTGCAGTATTAACGATACATCCGTTATCCTTGTCCCCATCCTTTGCCGTCAGCACAAAAAGTCCATAACTTAATTGATTCATTACCTTATTATCCATTGCTCTACCTTCCTCTCTATACAAAATAACCATCTGCTGTATTCCGATACCGGCTCTTATCTTTCCTCCATCGGGATATAGACCTGCTTTTTCTTTACCGCCTTATATGCCGGACGGATAATTTTTCCCTGGTTAATCAGCTCTTCTATGCGGTGTGCACTCCAGCCTGCCATTCTAGCCACGGCAAACAGCGGTGTAAACAACTCTGCCGGCAGACCCAGCATCTGATATACAAACCCCGAATAGAAATCCACATTGGCACTTACGCCCTTGTAAATTTTGCGCTCCTGCGCGATTACCTCCGGCGCTAACCGCTCTACATTGGCATAGAGCTGATACTCCTTTTCATATCCCTTTTCCACAGAAAGCTTTTCTACAAAGCCCTTAAATACCTTTGCCCTCGGGTCAGAGATGGAATACACGGCATGCCCCATTCCATAAATGAGTCCAGCCCTGTCAAAAGCTTCCTTGTGCAGAAGCTTTTTCAGATATTCCTTGATTTCTTCCTCGTCATTCCAGTCCTTCACCTGCTCCTTCATATCCGCAAACATCTTTGTCACCTTGATGTTGGCGCCGCCATGCTTCGGTCCCTTCAGGGAGCCTAAAGAAGCTGCCATAGAAGAATAGGTATCTGTTCCGGAAGAGGTTACCACATGGGTGGTAAAGGTGGAATTATTACCACCGCCATGCTCTGCATGCAGCACTAACGCCAAATCCAGAATCCTCGCCTCCAGCTCCGTATACCGGCTATCCGGTCTCAACACATAGAGCAGGTTTTCCGCTGTTGACAATCCCGGCTGCGGTGTATGTATAAACAAACTGTTGCCATCATGATAATGGCTGTATGCCTGATATCCGTACACCGATAACAACGGAACCACCGAAATCAGCTGCAGGCACTGCCGCAGTACATTAGGAATGGAAGTGTCATCTGCCTTCTCGTCATATGCATACAGGGTCAGAACGCTTCTTTGCAATGTATTCATCATATCCTTGCTTGGCGCCTTTAATATAATATCCCTCACAAAATGTGTCGGGAGCGACATTCTGTAATCGGATAAAATCTTTGTTATCGTTGCAAGCTCCTCCTTATTCGGCAGCTTGCCAAACAGCAGAAGATACACGGTTTCCTCATAACCAAATCTTTTTTCTTTTATAAAACCTGCAACAATATCCTCCACATCCACACCCTGGTAATACAGCTTACCTTCACATGGAATCATATCATTATCCTCAACAATATAGGATTGGATTTTGGAAATATCTGTAAGACCGGCAAGTACTCCCTTGCCATTAATATCACGAAGACCTCTCTTTACCTCGTATTTTGTGTAAAGCTCTGTGTCAATCTGTAGATTTTCAAGACATAACTGTGATAGTTTCTGAATCTCATCTGTCAGCTGTGAGTATGTGTTAATTCTTTCATTGTGGTTGTTATTCACGCAATCACCCTTTCTTAAACATATATCGCTTTTCTCCACATGATAGTATATCATAAAATCCCTTTGCAACCTAGACGCTTTCAAAAAATTCACAAAAACTTAACAAAGGGTACACTCAAACCTGCCTGGTGCTGACAGCAGCAAAAAAAACAGATTCCCCTCCGGCTTATACTCCGAAGGGAAATCTGTTTCTCTCTATTCCTGTGTCTCATTTTCTGTTGTTTCTTCTGTCACTGCCTCGGAGGTTTCCTTCTCTGTAGTCTCTTCCTCCTGGCTGCTATCCTCTGTGGCTGTTTCCTCCTCAGCCCGGTAATCCTCCAGGGTCTCACCCAGAGCATCCAGAATACTGTAATCCACCGTATATACCACATTTTCCTTCTCTTTGATATATACATAGTCATCTCCTGTTATATCATTAGAGCTGCCCCAGCAGATTGTATAGACGGTTCCGTCTGCCATGGTCAGAACCAGCGTCTGAACCGGCTCATCAAGACCATATTCCGACAAATCCGTCACATTGTCCAGTGTCCGGGTTGCAGCCATTGCCGTAATCGTATCCAGCAGTGTACTCATTTTACTGCTGTCTACCTCAAAGGCGGCATCGGAAGCAAGACTCCATGTATCATCCTCCAATGTAAATGTCTCTTCCTCCCCATCCAGTGTAAACCGGACAGCCGCCACATCTCCGGCATCCAAATCAAACACGTTGACGGTGGTATCCTCCTCTTCTGTCTCCGTGTTGTGCCTTACCAGCATCACATATAACACCGTCAGAAGCGCCAGTGCTACAACTCCTATCAAAAGCGGCAGACCCTTCTTTTTCATTGCCATCCCTTCTTTCCCGTTTATTTTTTCTTCCTGCCGCCGTCTTATCTCCTTTTCCGCTTATGGCAGATAACTCCACCGATAACCAGACAGGCAAGAGGCAGAACCAGAATCAGAACAAATGCATAAAATACTGCTTTTCCCCGTGTTACCGTCAGATAATCCAGAGAAACGGATTTGCTGGCAATGGAAATAATCTCACTGTCGTCTGTATCCACCATCCATTTCACACAGTTCATATAAAGCGTATAGTTGCCGTCAGAAACCATGCTGTTTATGCTGTCATCCAGAATGGAGGAGGAAGAAAAGCAGGCAATCTGGGTTTCCTTCTGGGCTGCAGTATCCTCTTCTGACTCCGAAGTCTCTGCCGTATCACTGCTTACACTTTCCGAAATGACAACACCTACGCTGAAGGAGCCTTCTATGTCTCCATCCTCTTTTTCATATGTGGTCATGGACTGCGGCGATGTTTTTACAAACGCCTCGTCTGTCGGTGACAAAATCTGGTCTATTACCAGGGTATCCCGGACATCCTCTGCCACATTCAGACCCTGGCAGCCGCTTAACAGCACATTGCTGGCGCCAAGGGTCATTCCGTCTGTCACATCCGATGCTCCAATGGTTGGAACAATGTAATATGGTATCTGGACATAATGGTCGGTATCGGTTTCCACTATGATACCATCTGTAATTTCAATTCCATATTCCTCCAGAATGCTATAATAATTTTTCAAATCATTTCCCACATAATCCGTTAAAATGATTGCCTTACCGCCATCTTTCAGATAATCAATAACCTTCTGTGCTTCATCTGCGGAATAATCCGTTTCCGGAGAATTTAACAAAAGTCCTGCCGCATCCTCCGGAATCCCATCTGACGTTAACAGATTCAGGGATTTTAATTCCAGATTTGCCTTTTCAATACGGTCATTCAGGGAATCCGGAATACTGACCTCGCTATGCCCTTCCACATAATAGAGCACCGGTACATCCTCGGAAATGACATAGGCGATTGCACTGGTAATCTGTCCCTCTCCGTCAAAGCCGGTCACTGTGGACTGGTAAGTGGTATAATCCAACTCCGTCTCATACAGATTGTTATAGGAAACCACTTTACTGCGGCTGCCTCCCACTACAATCAGACTGTTTTCAGACAGAGAATCTTCCGTATACTGCTTTATAAATGCCGGATTGGCAACCGGGTCTACGGTTTCCACCTTGATTTTAGGGGAACCCTCCTCGTACTGGTCTAACAGCTTCTCAATATTGCTGTCCTCGTTGCCGGATTGAACAATATAATAAATGGTAATATCATCTGTGAGATTCTTCAGTGTCTCCTTTGTCTCATCGCCGATGGTATATAATTTTCCGGTACTGATATCAAACTGGGTATATTTTGAAGGAATCTGCCCCACTACCAGATTGAGAACCACAATCACCGCTACAACAATTACAGATAATGCCGCACTATAGCTTCCCTTCTTAAACGCCTTTTTATTGCGGATAAGCCGGATTGGTTTTTTCTTTTTATTATCAACTGCCATATCTTACACCTCCTAACTCCAACGTCTCTTCTTCATGGTCTGTGTTGTCAGAAAAATAAACACTGCCATGACAGACAGAAAATAGATAACCGCTGTAACATCAAAGGTGCCTTCAATAAATGCCTGAAAATGTCCATCCATGTTGCAGGCTTCCATTATTTTTACAATAATCCCATCCGACATGGAGGACGGAAGAAAGCTTTCCAATCCACTCATAATATAGCTCAAAAACATTACAACAAATGTGAGTACCGCCGCAATAATCTGATTATCCGTTAAAGAGGAGATAAACATTCCCACTGCAATATTGGCGGCTCCCAGCAGGAAAAATCCAAGAATTGCCGTATAATTCTGAGCAAAGGAAATCTCCCCAAACTGCCGCATAATCAATGGATAAACGCAGATTACAGCTATGGGAACCAGATACACAGTTATCAGTGCCAGATATTTTCCAAATACTATTTTTTCTATGGACACCGGCGCTGTCAGCAGCAGCTGGTCCGTCTTCTGCTTCCGTTCCTCGGACAGCACACGCATGGTCAAAACCGGTATTGCAATCAGAAAGACAAAGGTAATGCTGTTAAAGGTAACGTTCATGGACGGATATCCCATATTCAGGTTATAGGCAAAGAAATAGATTCCCACAATCAGGAATACAAAAAACATGAATACATAACCGGTCATGGATTTAAAGTAGCTTGCCAGCTCTCTCTTATATATCGCTTTCATTTTCTGTTTCCTCCTTACCTTCCTTCCGGATAAACCGTTCTCTCTTTTTTCTCGCCTCTTCTGCCTTTTCGGAAACAGCCTGTTCCGCATCCGTTTCACTCTCTGTCAGCTCCAGGAAGATATCCTCCAGGGACATCTTATCCTGTTTCAGCTCCAGAATCGGGCATTCCGCATCTGCCAGCATATAAAACAGCTCCGGACGGATATCTGCCGTCCCCTCAACCTGTAATGTTCCTGTCCAGACCGTTCCTTCCCGTGTGCCCTTTACCTGAACCGTCTCATCAAATTTTTCGGCAAACAGAGGGCTGACCTTGTCATCCACATCCAGTATGCTTAAATCCAGTTTTGTGGTTCCCTCCATACTCTGACCCAGATTAGCCGGTGTATCACAGGCAACCAGCTTTCCGTGGGAAATAATCATAATCTGGTCGCAGATTGCACTTACCTCCGACAAAATGTGGGAGCTCAGTATAACCGTATGCTCTATACTTAAGTCCTTAATCAGGCTGCGGATTTCGATAATCTGCTTCGGGTCTAACCCCACTGTCGGTTCATCCAGTATCAGTATCTCCGGATTGCCAACCAGCGCCTGCCCCAGACCTACCCTCTGCCGGTAGCCCTTTGACAGGTTCTTTACAAGACGGTCCTTCACATCTGCAAGTCCCAGCAAATCCATAATATCTGTTATCATTTCTTCCCGCTCCGCCTTTTGAACTGCCTTCAATTCTGCTGTAAACTGCAAACATTCCCGTACCGTCATATCCATATACAACGGCGGCTGCTCCGGAAGATAACCGATGCACTTTTTTGCCTCCTCCGGCTCCTCTAAAATATCATGTCCGTTAATCACAACTGAACCCTCATTGGATGCCAGATACCCGGTTATCATATTCATTGTTGTAGATTTACCTGCTCCGTTTGGTCCGAGGAAGCCATATATCTGCCCCTTTTCCACACGAAAAGACAAGTGGTCCACCGCCACATGATTCCCGTAGCGCTTCACAAGGTTCTTTACCTCAATCATTGCTTCGTCCTCTCTTTCCTGATAAACTTATGTGCTCCCGCTAATCTTATTCCCAGCCTATGAACAATCTGTGTTTATTTCCCAAAAGAAATGTGTAAATTTCTGGTATAGAATGTGAAACATGGTAAGCTGTGAAAATTTTACCTTTTTATAAGAATTTATTCATAAAGAAGACACAGTTTCTTCGTAAAATTTTTTTATTCAGTCCCGGATAGAACCAACAAACCGGCAAAGCTGAAAAATACATATAGTATGGGGATTCAAACCATGACAGACGAAGAATATTTTAATTTTATACAATCCTATGATGATGCAAGGCAGATGCTCCTTACCCGGTTAGATGTGCTGAACCACACCCTGTACACCGAGTACTCCAATCATCCGATACACAACGTACAGAGCCGCCTGAAAAAGAAAAAAAGCCTGGAGGACAAGCTTAGAAGAAAGAAAAAGGAACCCACCATGTCAAATGCTAAGGACTGCATTCAGGACATAGCCGGAATCCGGGTTATCTGTTATTTTATTGAAGATGTCTACAATATACTCCGGATTCTGAAACGCCAGAAGGATTTAATCGTCATCAAGGAGCGGGACTACATATCCAGCCCCAAATCCAACGGATACCGCAGCTACCATATCATAATGGGCGTCCCTGTTTACTGCCTGGACGGCATGGAATATTTCCCGGTTGAAATCCAGCTGCGGACACTTTCCATGGACTTCTGGGCAAGCATGGAGCATCGGATTTCCTACAAGAAAAAACGCTGTGATGAGGAGTCCATTATAAAGGAGCTTAAGGACTATGCAGACGTTCTCGCCGTTATCGAGAAACGCTTTGAACAATACAATGATGTTGGCGCAATCCAATAAAAACTGTAAAAAAAATCTATGCAGCCGGCTTATTTTTAAAACCGGTGCATAGAATCTGTCCTATTTCTGCTCTGGACGTTTAGGCTGATGTAAAAATCCAGAACAATACGGAGGCCATCTGCGTCCGCTGCGCTTAACCTCTCCCTCTGTGATTTTCTTAACCACCTTCAGGACATGCTTGTTCACTTCTTTGTTCCTATTCACCTCTTCTTCACCTCCTGTCCCTCTATTTTTGCTACACAGACCAGAATTGCACACAATATGACGCCGCTGCTCATATACCCTACGAGGTACATATCTACCTTTAAATAATAGCAGAAAAGAATAATACCCACCTCAAGCATAGTCATGATTCTGGCTGCCTTCTTCATCTCAGACAATTCCTGGTCGTCATAGTTCATATTGGGATGATTCACTGTGCCAATACACGCAAGCACGCACACCGATATGGCAAGCGAACCAAACAATGCCGGTGGCTGTTTGATTAACTCCGGCATCAAGACCACGACAGTACAATATATCCCAACCGTTCCTAAGAGACATGTGCGAAAAGACCACAAATGATAGCCTCCTGTCCTTTTTCTCAGGGAATAGAAAAAGACAAGAAACGCCACGGTCTCAAGTACCCTGTCAAACACCAGGGACAAACCCGCAATGGCACATGTGGTTATCGCACTTTCCGTAAGTGTAATCAGTGCGTAAACATAGTGCTCCTGCTCCGGAACATCAATGAGTCCCTCTCTTGTCATCTGCTTAATCATTCTGACTGCCGCTCTCTCTACCATAAATCCCACCTCCGTTTCTGACAATAACACAAATCAGCCAATTATCAATACCGATTGCAGAAACTGGACGGATTTTGCAGAAAATGGATAAGCCTCCCTTACTGTGGTATTACAATGGAGAAATAAAACTCGTTCTCCTCCGGTCTGATTACATACGAGCCTCCATATTTCTCTATTGTCTGAATAATATTCCGGATTCCGATGCCATGCTCCTCCATATCCGTCTCCTTGGAGGTCTGGATTTCGTTATTCTGAAAGACCAGATTGTTTTCGTGGGTATTTCTTACGGATAAGATAACATTTTCATCTTCTATGACAAATTTCACCTTGATTATTCTTTTCCCCTTGCATTTCTCACACGCCTCAATTGCATTGTTCAGCAGATTGGCTAATATGACGACAATATCCTCATCACTTATCCGCAATGCCGATAAATCATTCATCTGAAAGACAAAAAGAATATTTTTAGAGAGCGCCTCCTGATACTTTGTATTCATAATGGCATTTACAATTACATGATTGGTGTTAATGGCGTCCAATTCCCTGTTAAGCTTTCCACATATATTCTGCACATATGCCTCCAGCTGCCCATACTCTCTCTTCTCAATCAAGGCATCGATGCACATCATCTGGTTTTTATACTCATGGGTCTTCTTTCTCTGGTTGTCAAAATTCTCCGAAACAGCCCGGTACATGTCCGTCTGGTTCTTTACCTGCACCTCAAATATTTTGCTTTCCCGAAGCTGCATCTCCCGTTCCAATATATCATTCATCAGATAAAACACAACAATGTTCATTCCCGCCAGCCCAAAGGCTATCACAAAGAACAGGTCATCTGTCTCCTGGTTATGTATGCTTCCCGATGTAAGCACCAGCGCTATCAGGGTGCATATTGTAAAAATGGGAAAAAACAGAAATCTCAGCCATTCCGAATCCAGCAAAACGGCAGAGGATTTCTGTCCGATGCTGTGGCTGATAAGCAGAACAATTAAAAACAGAATTGCCTTTCCTAAAATAACAAGCAGGGAGCCCTGTACATAGTAGACCTGCTCTATCACCGCCGTGCTCTGGAATACCGCTACATTAAGCAGCAGAACAAAGTAATCCACCAACAGCACAAGCCCCTGGAATAGCGCAGACAGAATAATGGCTTTCAGCAGGCTTATATTCAGCATTCCAAACATAATCACCGCCGTTGCAAGAATAATCAATATCTCTTTTAATATCAAATACTTGTCTAAAAAAACTGCCATGAAATATGTTAAAAATATTAACACAGCAATCCCTGCCACGTTGACAAAAAATGCATCGGGATGCCTTTTACTGCCAAAGGACTCAAAGAAAATCTTACAGCACAATATTTCCAATAAAACCACTAATACACTTTGGATATAAACAAACATTTACACTTCTCCCTTGTATGCAACGAACATTTCCTCCACATATTTATATCTCGCCTTTGGGATAACCAGCTTCGTACCGTTACTCAGCAATGCCTGGTATCTGGTCACTCCTTTTATGTACTGCATATTCACCAGAAAGCTCTGATGAATCCTCACAAAATTATTGCCCTCCAGCTTACCCTCTATGGAATTTAAGGTGTCATAAAGCGTATATGTCTTCAGTTCATCTTCCATAATGTAAAACACTAGCTTATGCAGCTGGCTTTCTATGTATAAAAGGCGGTTTAGCGGAAATTTTTTCACGCCCTCCTGAAAACGGAATTCCTTCCTCACAATGGAATAATTCATTTTCTCCTGTATGGCGTCCATACATTCCTCCACGGATTCTGTAAAATTCACGTTGTTCTTTAAAAGATACCGGACCGCATCTACCTTATAGCCCTCCAGAGTATAGTTCACATATGCTGTCACAAACACTATAAAGGTTTCCCGGCTCACCTGTCGAATCTTCTTTGCGGTCTGGATACCATCCAGCTCATCCATATTGATGTCCAGAAAGACAATTTTGTATTTCACCATCTCAATTCCCTGCTGCAGAAATTCCTTTCCCGATTCAAACTGGTCAATTTCATACAACAGGCCATTTTTCTCTGCATAGTTTTTTAATATTGCTTCTACGTTTTTTCTAAAGTACCTTTCATCATCACATATAGCAATTTTTAACATTCGTTCATTCCTCCAACCAACAATCTTTCCATTGATTGACTTATTATAAAAGGCCATGCAGACATTTCCTGCATGACCCTCTAATTGCCGCACGGACCTATCTGGAATTACACCTTCTCTCCCGGATGTCCCTGTTTATCTTATACATTTATCTCCGCTGTCATTCCCAGCACGTCACTGTTGGCGGCAAGAACCGGTTTTACGATTTCATTGATAAACTCTTCCGTCTGCTCCGGTGCGCGCCCGACAAAGTTCTTTGGTTCAAGGAGCTCCTCTATCATCTCCTTGGTCATACCAAAGGCAGGGTCATTAGCGATACGGTCAACCAAATCGTTTTCCTTTCCTTCCTGTTTCACAATCGCACCCGCTGCCATGGAATGCTCGCGAATTTTCTCATGCAGCACCTGACGGTCACCACCGCGCTTTACTGCATCCATCATAATATTTTCCGTTGCCATAAACGGAATCTCTTTCATAAATCTCTGGTAGATAACCTTGTCGTATACCACCAGACCGTCTACCACATTTAAATACAAATCCAGAATACCGTCAATTGCCAGAAATGCCTCCGGCACAGAAATCCTCTTATTGGCAGAATCATCCAACGTCCGCTCAAACCACTGGGTTGCCGCCGTGATAGCCGGATTCAATGCATCTGCCATCACGTAGTTTGCCAGAGATGCAATACGCTCAGAACGCATCGGATTCCTCTTATATGCCATGGCAGAGGAACCAATCTGGTTCTTCTCAAAAGGCTCCTCAATCTCCTTTAAATGCTGGAGCAGGCGGATATCATTGGAGAATTTGTGGGCGCTTTGGGCAATTCCGGAAAGCACATTCAAAATTCTCGAGTCCACCTTACGGGAATAGGTCTGTCCGGATACCGGATAACACTCCTTAAATCCCATCTTCTCCGCAATCATGCCATCAATTTTCCGCACCGTCTCATGGTCTCCATCAAACAGCTCCAAAAAGCTTGCCTGGGTGCCGGTGGTTCCCTTACAGCCAAGCAGCTTTTGCTGGCTAATCATATATTCCAAATCCGATAAATCCAGCATTAACTCCTCTAACCAAAGGGTTGCCCGCTTGCCAACGGTGGTTGGCTGTGCCGGTTGGAAATGAGTAAATGCAAGGGTTGGTAAATCCTTATATTCCATGGCAAATTTGGAAAGCTCATTAATTACATTCAACAGCTTCTTGCGAACCAGCTTCATTGCCTCCGTCATAATAATTACATCTGTGTTGTCGCCGACATAACAGCTTGTAGCTCCCAAATGTATAATGCCCGCCGCCGCCGGACACTGCTTGCCATAAGCATATACATGGCTCATGACATCATGGCGTACCTGCTTCTCTCTCTTCCTTGCCACATCATAGTTAATATCATTCTGGAAAGCCTTTAATTCCTCAATCTGCTCTAAGGTAATAACCGGCTTCCCATTTTCAGAAAGTCCCAGCTCATACTCTGTCTCTGCCAGGGCAATCCATAATTTTCTCCATGTTTTAAACTTCATATCCGGTGAGAAAATATACTGCATCTCCTTGCTGGCATATCTCTCTGAAAGCGGACTTACATATTTGTCTTTCATCTGTATCCTCCTCTGCTCTTTCCTCTACTTTTTCTTCTTATTTTCCCTTACGGTCTCATCATGTTCCCCACGAATATCTTCTTTTGGCGGCTCCATCGGATAATTCCCGCTGAAACAGCCGTCACAATACTGTCTTCCTGCGGACAGCTCCTTTAAGCGGTCAATCTCCAGATACGCCAGGGAATCTGCTCCCAAAATATCCCGGATTTCCTCAATGGTCCGGTTATGGGCAATCAGCTGTTCCTCATTTGGAATATCCGTTCCGAAATAGCACGGATGTAAAAATGGCGGCGAGGAAATACGCACATGTACCTCTGTAGCGCCCGCCTCCTTTAACATGCTGACAATCCGGTCTGAAGTGGTTCCACGCACTATAGAGTCATCTATCATAATCACGCGCTTTCCGCGGACTGCATCCTTCAATACATTAAGCTTCACCTGCACACTGGATTCCCGCTGGCTCTGCTTTGGCTTGATAAAGGTTCTGCCCACATAGGCATTTTTTACAAAAGCGGTTCCATATGGTATCCCGGATTCCAGAGAATATCCAAGAGCGGCGGCATTACCGGATTCCGGCACTCCCACCACAATATCCGCCTCCACCGGCGAATCCTTTGCCAGACATCTTCCGGCGATAATACGGGACTCATATACGCTCATCTTATCAAATACACTGTCCGGTCTTGCAAAATATATATACTCAAAAATACATCTGGCATGCTTTTCCTGACACATATCCTTATAGGATACAATACCATTCTCCGGGGTAATGGTTACCATTTCTCCGGGCTCCACATCACGGATAAATTCTGCTCCGATGGTATCCAGCGCACAGCTCTCCGATGCCAGCACATATGCATTATTGCGTTTGCCAATACATAACGGACGGAAACCAAAAGGGTCTCTTGCACCAATCAGCTTCCTCGGGCTCATAACAATCAGGGAATAAGAGCCTTTTACCTTATTAAGCGCCCGCAGGACAGCCTGTTCTACCGTGGCAGTGTTCACACGCTCCCTTGCAATATGGTAGGCAATTACCTCCGAGTCGATGGTGGTCTGGAAGATGGCTCCCGAAAGCTCCAGCTCTCTCCGCAGCTCCGGCGCATTAACCAGATTTCCGTTATGGGCAAGTCCCAGCGTTCCCTTCACATAGTTTAACACCAGGGGCTGTGCATTCTCTCTGGTAGAAGCTCCTGCCGTAGAGTAGCGGACATGTCCCACTCCGATATTACCCTTAAGCTTTTCCATATCTTCCGGTGTAAACACTTCATTTACAAGTCCCATTCCCTTGGAAGACAGAACCTTTCCCTTCGGTCCTTCCGTATCTGAAACGGCAATTCCACAGCTCTCCTGTCCCCGGTGCTGCAGGGCGAACAAGCCATAATAAATGGACGCCGCCACATCATTGCCATCAAAATCGTAAATACCGAACACACCGCATTCCTCATGCAGTACATCCTCATCAAAACTGTTGTCAAATACTTCGCTCATGTAAGTAAATCTCCTAACATTTGTCCCTTATTATCCTGTAGTATAGCATGTTCATGTTATCCTTTTTTTTTAAAACTGTCAATGGAAATGCGGATTTTATTTGTTATTTTTATTTTTTTATGCTACAATGGGAAAAATTGTTTTTTTATTAAGAATTTTGGGGAGGACTATCATTATGGAAGAAAAAAGACGCTTTAAACGGCTTCCAATCGCACTCAAATTAGAAGTGTCGGAAGTGTTCAAACAGGATAATGATGTCATCCGGGATTTGAACGCAGAGATTGATGTATTTGACATTTCAAAGGCGGGAATTGGTTTTACCACAACCACTTATATACCGGAAGGCTATTATTTTAATGCTATCATTGTATTGGAGAATTCAGAACAGAAAATTCTGACTGTAGTTAAAATTCTCCACAGGGCAAAGCTGTCTGACACATTATACCGCTATGGCTGCGAGTTTACCGGTCTTGCCGGCATCTTTGACTCCGTATTTGAGGACTACGAAAAAGCTCTTGATAATTGACATACACTATCTATAACCGGAATTTGCGGGACTGTTTACTAAGAGGTAACAGTCCTTTTTTACTTAATAAACGCCTGGATTCCCGAAGGCATTGGAAACAGGCTGATACTGCGTTCTCTTTGAAGCCTCGTCTCCACCTCCTGAATCAGTTTCCTGGCATATGCATCGGAAATAACAGTCTCTTCCTTCACCTTAAAATCAGCCTCTCCACTGTAACTAAACCGGTTCAGCCAGTCACACTTTCCAAAACCAACCATGGAGCTGTCTGACAGATTGTACCCCGCATCATAGCCAGCTTCATTATAGGCGCCGATATAGGACAGGGTATAATTTCCCAGCTCCAGCTTTGCCGGGATATATGCACCAAGGCGGTGGGTTCCTGTAGTCAGGCTGTCTAAGCATGCCAGGGAAACCGTTACCGTTTCGCCGGTATCTGCATTTTTATAGACAAGATAAATGGAAGTAATCCCGGCTCCGTCCTCTGCCTCCACTTCAAATTCTGCCATTCCCGGCGTCTTTCCGTCATAATCAGCCAGCCGGATGCCTGTAATATTGGGCGCTTCATAATAATTCTTTTCCAGCGCCTTTGTGGTGGCACCAAATTTCTCTGCATGCTTCGGCATTACCTCTTCTCCGTCTGCACCGGTAAGCCCATAGTAAGCGGCAATTGCATTTACATCCGCCTTTGCCAGCTTTTCCAGCCCCTCTTCCTCATAAAAATACGGTTTATCCGCCTCTGCGTCCATATAACAGTGCTCAATAATCATGGAGGGCATACCATTATTATAGGAATGTCTTAAAATCCCATAGTAGTCATCAAAGGTGCCGTCTGCCCGTCTGCCTCCCATCTGTGTCACTCTGGCAAAGGTGCCCGCATTATTGAGACCAATTGCCTCAAACTCCCCTAACAGGTAATCTGCAAATTGTCTCAAATCATCCCGGTATGCTTCCCCCGTGGTGATATAGACAGAAGCTCCCTGGGAGTGGTGGGCAACGCTGGCGTTAAAATGCAGGCTTAAAAGAATATCTGCACCTGCCTCCTTAGCCCGGTCTGCCCGCTCCCACAGGGAAACCTGTTCATCCCCATCCCGTGTGAGAAAGACCGTAACATTGGGATACTGCTCCAGCTCGCTCTTTACCAGCTCTGCCATTTTGAAATTGATATCCTTCTCCATCAGCCCATAATACATTGCCCCCTCTTCTTCGCCGCCATGTCCGGGGTCAAGGGCTATCACAAGAGACGGATTAGCGGATGTCTTCGCCGCCTGTACGGGAAATGAAAAACAAACCATTCCCCAGATTATAAAAAATATACAGCTGGTAATTTTTCTGAGAGTCTGCATGATACTCCTCCATTATCTCTGTTCTGCCGGAAATCTTTAATAATATATGTAACGTAGCACATAATTATAGTAAATACAAGGAAGAAATTACTTCCTGCCCGATTCACATTTCTATCACATATTTTCAATTTAGCTTTAATCTTTCTTTTGTAAGATAGCCATAGAAAGTTAAAAAAGGAGAATGCCTATGAAGATTAAAAAACACTTACTATCATTTACCATGTCTCTGCTTCTTGCCGGCTCCCTGTTAACCGGATGCAGCAGCAATGAGACATCTGAAAATCAACAGAATACAGGAACCGCCAGCCAGAATACAGTTACCTTTGAAAATACAACCCTCACCGGAACAGTCACAGCCATCGATGGCAATACCATTACCCTGTCTTTATCCGAAGGCATGCGGATGGGCGGCGGAAGGATGGATGAAATGCCAGAGGGCAATCCGCCGGAAAATAATTCCGAAGATGATGCAGGAAGCAGCAGCCGCACCACCTTTACTCTGACCCTTACAGATGAATCCGTATTACAGGATATCAGTCTTTCTGATATTACAGAAAACAGCATGCTGATTATTACCTTCGGTGACGACAACACCATTACCTCCATTGCCCTTTCTTCCACAGAAAATGGAAATGGTGCCATGGAAGAGCCCGGCAGCAGCGGCTCTGCCGATACCGGAACCGGTGCCACCACTATTACAGAAGACAAACAGGAATCCGACGTTTCCTACATTTCCGAAAATACAGATGAAAATGCCCTCCGTGTGGAGGGTTCTGTTACCTATAGCGGCACCGCCCTCAGCATCCAAAAGACTTCCGGTGATACCAGCAATACGGAGAGCAGTGATTTTTACGGATTAAATGCCGGGTTCTTAAGTCTGGACGGTGCTTCCGCAACCTTAACGGATTCCGTCATCACCACCAGTGCCCAGGGTGCCAACGGTATTTTTGCCTATGGCAGTAATACCAATGTAACGGTGAGCAATACCAGCATAACCACTTCTGCTGACAATTCCGGCGGTATTGATGTAACCGGCGGAGCCTCTATCCAGGCATCCAATTTAAATATTGAGACAAGCGGGCAGTCCTCGGCAGCAATCCGCAGCGACCGGGGCGGCGGTACCCTTAATGTCACCCATGGAACCTATACCACCAACGGCACCGGTTCTCCTGCTGTCTACTGCACGGCAGATATTACCGTTACAGACGCCACCTTAAACGCAACTGCATCAGAGGGCGTGGTAATTGAGGGAAAAAATTCCGTAACCCTTAATAACTGTGAGGTTACCGGCAATATGCAGGGAACCTGCCAGGGAGATGAAACAGAAAATCTGCATACTATCATGATATACCAGAGCATGTCCGGAGATGCACAAGAGGGTGAGGCAGACTTTACCGTTTCCGGGGGAAGTATTACGAATCAGAATGGAGACCTCTTTTACTCTACCAATACCTCCTCTACCGTAAACCTTGAAAATGTCGCCCTTACCCTTGCAAACGACACTCTTTTAAGGGTTGCGGGCAATGACGGTTCACGGGGCTGGGGAACCGCCGGAAGCAACGGTGCAGATATGAAGCTGTATGCCACAGACCAGAAATTAACCGGTAAAATCATTGTGGATGAGATATCCTCCCTCACACTTTCCCTGTCAGAAGAAAGCAGCTTCGAGGGAAGCATAAATGAAGAGCAGGAGGGCGGTACGGTAAACGTAAGCCTTGACAGCGGCAGTACCTGGAAATTAACCGGGGACAGCTATATCACTTCCTTTGAAGGAAGTATGGACAATGTGGATACCAATGGATTTACCCTTTATGTAAATGGTGCTGCACAGTAAAAGACACCTCCTGTACAGGAGGTGCCATCTATAGCCAACAGTAAAACAGGCTGGCTGCGCCGATAATCCCCGCATCATTGCCAAGCTTAGAGGTAACAATACGCGCTACCTCTCCATGGGAGCCTCCAAAGCAGAGCTCTTTTACCATCTCCTCCAGAGGCTGGGTGAGATTTTCCTTCTGGGCTGCCACGCCGCCGCCCAGAATAACCATCTCCGGGCGGAAGATATTAATCACGTTGGCAATTCCTGTCGCCAGATAAAATTCATATTCCGCAATCACACTCTTCGCCGCTTCATCTCCCATATCCGCCGCCTGAAATGGAATCTCTCCATTCATACATTCCAGCCGGTTTCCACACAGCCGGTTCATAACCGAAGCTGGATTTTCTTTTGCCGCCTTCTGTGCCATCCGCAAAAGGGCGGTTGCCGATGCATACGCCTCCAGACAGCCCTTTCTTCCACAGGTACAAGGCTCACCGTCTGCCTGAATCACCATATGCCCTAATTCCACTCCTCCATGCAAAGGGCCATGAAAAATTTCCCCATTCAGTATGACGCCTCCGCCAACTCCGGTTCCAAGGGTCAGTAGTACGGCGTTCTTCACGCCCCTGGCAGCTCCGGCATACACCTCGCCTAATGCAGCCGCATCTGCATCATTCGCGAGCTTGACGGAAAGCGGAAACTCCCGCTGCATCCACTTTACAATGGGAACCCTTTCCCATCCAAAATTATTGGAGTAAAGAATCAGTCCGTTTTTGTCATCAAGCGTTCCCGGACTGCCAATTCCAATTCCTGTACAGTTTTCAAACGTCACCTTCCCCTTGTCCATCAAGACATAAACCGCCCTGATGATATCCTTCACCATATCCTCCGCCGGTACATCCAGCCTTGTGGGAATCACCAGCTTTTCCACAATCTGGTTTTTGTCATCCACCAGTCCAAGCTTTACCGACATACCGCCCATATCAATTCCTATCCGCATCTGTTTCTGCTCCTTTTCCTGTTACAGTTAATTCTGTACTATTTATCTATTATCCCACAAAATGATGCTTTTCTCAATTTCTTTTTATGCCCTGCGCTTCCTCCTATTGGAAATAACCACCAGGGTAACTGCAAAAAATACCAATGCATAACAGGCTACCAGACCAATCTGTGAAAAGATTTCCCCAAACAGCGCTGTATCGAGCTTCTTCATGCCTCCTATGGTTTCATTGGTTGCCACATACCAATACGTTGGAAAGAACCTGGCAGCCTTTATAATTGTATCGCTGAAAAATTCCTGCGGTACAAACACACCACCAAGAAAACACAGACCAAGGCTTACAATATTTACCATACCGCTTACCTCCTCACTGTTCTTAGCAACCATTCCCGTCAGGAATCCAAGGCTCAGCCCCAGAACCAGCATGGAGACCAGATTCAGTACAAAAAACGGAAACCGCACATCGGTATAAATGCTTCCCTTTGAAAGTATGCCGGCTATGATGAGAACCACCGTCAGCATCATAGCTCCAAAGGCTAAAATTCCACCGGTAATACCGGCTATTCGGTTTCTCATGGAGGTAGAACTGCACTCCATGCGGTCCTTTACCTCTTTCCCATTAAACCGCAGTAAAATGATTCCGACCCCGTTCATTCCGAGGGTGATAAACAGATACGGTGCGTAAGTAAAAAACACCGTACAGGCATCGTTCTGGTTTTCATTTACAAAGGCTGCCAGCGTGACCTCTGTCTTTTGAGCCTGCAAATCCATAAGCTCTTTTTCTGCTTCTTCTGCGGAATACCCGGCAGCCAGCAAGCCCGTCAGCTTTGATGTATACAGGTTAAGCTCTGCCTCAAAATAGCTGGCGTCAAAATATCCCGGCACCCTCATACTCTTCAATTCCACGGCTTCCTGTTTTCCGTTTAACAGGGCTTCCTCAAATCCCTTCGGAATTACCAGTACATAGTCCAGCTTTCTCCAGTACAGCTCATTTAAAATTGCAGTTTCATCATATTCCATATCCACAAGATTATGTTTTTCCCCAAAATACTTCTTTACTGCTGCTCCCAGAGTCTGCTTATCCTCGTCGATAACCGCAATATCCAGCCTTTGGTCCTCAAACCCCTTTTTGCTGTCCGCAGACAAATTTCCTGTCATAATCAACGCCACTGTGATAAAAATAGAAAAATATAAAATAATTATGCCCTTATAGTGGTTGAGCAGTTTAAAATAGATTTTAAATACTTGCATATTTTGTCCTCCTTAGCTTCAGGATACTGATGGCAAGAAATACAATACCTATCAAAAGCAGTGTCACCAGATTCACCGCATACTGTCTGTAATCTCCAAAAACCGCCAGACTCTTAAAGGCGTTCACCATCAAGGTTGCCGGATTTATCCGGTTAATTATCGGACAATTCTTCTCCAGAATATAGGTAATATCTCCCCATTGCAAACCTCCGAGAAAGGAACTTGTCATAAAAAATGCCACGTTAATGCCTTCCTTCTTTGTACGGGAGCCTTTTGGCACCACCGCTATCAAATTGCCTGCCGCAAGGCCTGTAAAGCTTCCCGTCCATGTGCCTAAAAGGATTAAGCCCACGTTACTGCCAAAATCCTGCTTATAGACAAACACCAGAACCGCCAGCACCCCGGTCATCAGAATACAATACAGCAGCAGGGATGCCAGAAAATCCGTCATCACCTGTTTCATCTTCCTTGCAGGCGCCACATTTCTTCTGGCTCCCACATCGGATAAATCCGCCTGAATCCAGAACCCGTTTTCCAGCCCCACCATAGAGGCAATCAGGCATGCCATGGCAAGCAATGCATAGAAATACTGGGTATACGGGTCTTTGTCCTGTCCCTTCAGTGCAATCTCCTCTATCCCGATTTTCTCACCCAAAAACTGCTCCTTTACCATCTCCTCTACCCGCTCCGGGTGCTCTGCCGCCACCCTTTGAATCAGGGCATGGTTCTGTTTATACTGGTCTAAAAAGGTTTTTATCAGAGAGCTGTAAATGTCGGATTCCTTTACCACCAGAGAAAAATCATCGCTTTTTACAAGGATATAGCCATGGATTGTCTCTTTTTGCAATGCCTTCTCCGCCTCTTCTTCGCTGTCATATTCCGTCACCTCAAACATAGGAAGCTTATCCTCTACCTCTGTTTCCTTCAGCAGCTCCACAAGCATGTCATTGTCTTCCTCTAAGATAATCCCTACCGGCACCTCCGAAAACTGTTCCACCCTGCCAATATTGCCGAACATAAAATAGAATACCATTCCCAGGAAAACCGGAAACAGAATTGCCCAGAAGATAGCGGAACGTGTCCGGAGCATCATTTTCATACGATACCAAAAATGCAGCATATTCCTCTCCTCCTTAATCCCGTAATGCTTTTCCTGTAATTTCCAGAAACACATCATTCAAGGTTGGCAGCTCCGAATGCACCCCGCCAAATCCAATCTCCTGCTCCTTTAATAAATCCAGAAGCCGCAATAGATTATGCTTTCCTCTGGAAAACTTCACCTTCAACAGATAGGTTTCATAACTGACCTGAATTACATGGGGAAGCCTTTTTATCTCCTCGATTACATTTTCCGGAAGCTCTAAAATCTCCACACTGATGGTCTCTCCAAGGTCAATCATTGCCTTTAACTCATCCTTCGTACCGATGGCAACATTTTTTCCCTTATCCATAATGGCAATCCGGGTACAAATCTGCTCCACCTCCTCCATATAATGGGAGGTATAAATGATGGTTGCCCCCTGCCGGTTTAAGCCCTGAATCCCCTCTAAGATTTTATTGCGGCTTTGAGGGTCAACTGCCACTGTAGGCTCATCTAAAATGATAAGCTTTGGCTTGTGTGCAATACCACAGGCTATATTGAGTCTTCTCAAAAGACCACCGGATAATTTCTTTGGAAGAAACCGGCGGTAATCCCCAAGCTCCACAAAGTCAATGGCCTCCTCCACCAGCTGCTTTCTTTTTATTTTATCCTTTACATACAGCCCGCAGAAATAATCAATATTTTCATATACCGTCAGCTCTTCAAATACCGCCACATTCTGCATCACCACTCCGATATCCTGTTTCAGATTGTAGCTGTCCGGCTTCATTTCCTGCCCGAACACCTCAATCCTTCCCTTATCATATTCCAAAAGCGACAGCAGACAGTTAATCGTGGTGGACTTGCCGCTTCCGTTTGGTCCCAGCAGTCCGAAAATCTCCCCCTCCTCTATCTCCAGATTAAAATGGTCTAACGCTACCATGTCACCATATCGTTTTACCAGATTCTCAATTTTTACAACCATATCCTTTTCCTCCCATTTTCTATCTGTACTTAACTTTACACTATCCAAAGAAAAAACTATAGTGTAAAATGTAAGAAAATTACATGACAAATGTCACAGAATGGAGATCATATTATGTCAACCTTTATAGATTCCTTTATCCTGCTTATACTGGGTGCTGTCCTGTATCCATCCGAACAGCTGGACGCCTTACACATCATGTGGATACTCCTGCTGCTTTCCCTTTACTGCTTTGAGTATATCACCACCAATGAGAAGACACTTAAGCGTCTTGGCGTCCCCTCCCTGGTTCTATGCTTCTTTCTGCCGGAGCTGTGTGCATTTTTACCTCTGCTCTGCTATATCTTTTTCTACCGGAAGCAGTATCTTTTACCTTATCTCTATATAATGCCGGCAGTTCTCTATCTGTACAAGTTTCAGGAGCCTGCCTGTCTGCTGGTTCTTCCCTTTACAGGCATCAGCCTTTACCTTGCACACCAGAATAACCTGCGGGACACGCTGCAGCAGAAGATTAAAACATTCCGGGATAACAGCGTTGAAAAGGAAATGATACTGAAAAGAAATAATGAACAGCTCTTAGAGAACCAGGATAACCAGATTTATATTGCGATTCTGAAGGAACGGAACCGGATTGCAAGAGAAATCCATGACAATGTAGGGCATATGCTCTCCCGTTCCATTTTACAGACCGGCGCCCTTCTCACTGTCTGTAAAGATGAAACCCTGAAACCCCATTTAGAAGCGTTAAAGGACACCTTAAATGCTTCCATGGACAGTATCCGCAGCAGTGTTCACGACCTGCATGATGAATCGGTTGACTTGAAGGAGGCTCTCTCATCCCTAATCAGCCACTTTACCTTCTGCCCCGTTACCTTCAGCTGTGAGATATCCCGGAATATCCCACGGGATGTAAAGTACTGTATTCTTGCCATCACCAAGGAAGCGCTGAACAATATCATAAAGCACAGTAATGCAACAAGAGCATCGGTAACGGTAAAGGAGCATCCAGGATTTTACCAGCTTTTAATTGAAGATAACGGCACTACTGCCGCAGACCACTTTTCAGAGAAGGAAAGGGGAATCGGACTTTCCAATATGAGAGACCGGGTAAATGGTGTTCACGGGATTCTGCATATCAGTGCTGAAACGGGCTTCCGGATTTTCATGTCGGTTCCAAAATAAAAGAAGCATTTTCTGCTTCATTGCTTTTACCGGTATTATCTGATAATATACTTACTAATGAGCAATTGCGAAACTCTGTTTTCGTTACCGACCGTTTCGCAATTACCTAATACTTACTAAGAATGAAAAAGGTGTAACAGGAGACTGACGTATGCGAGTAGTACTGATAGATGATGACCAGCTGGTCTGCATGTCACTAAAAATGATATTAGAGGCAGGGGACGAAATTGAAGTTGCCGCCGTGGGAAATGACGGCTCACAGGCACTGTCCCTGTACAGAAAATATAAGCCGGATGTGCTTTTGATGGATATCCGGATGCAGGGAATGAACGGAACAGAAGCTCTGGCTGAGCTGCTAAAGATATTTCCGGACGCAAAGGTATTATTTTTAACTACCTTTGTGGATGATGAATATATTGTAAAGGCTCTGGAGCTTGGCGCGAAAGGCTACATTATCAAACAAAATTTTGAGCATATCATTCCGGCTCTTGAGGCTGTAGCCTCCGGGCAGAATGTATACGGGGATGAAATCATTTCCAAAATCCCGAATTTGATAAAAACATCTGATTCCTTTGATTACACAGAAGAGAATATTAACGAAAAAGAATATGAAATCATCACCCTGGTGGCAGAGGGCTTAAGCAACAGGGAAATCGCCTCCCGCCTGTGTCTGAGCGAGGGGACGATACGCAATTACTTAAGCTGTATATTAGAAAAGCTGAGGCTTCGCGACCGGACCCAGCTTGCGGTTTTTTACTACAAGCACAAGCGTTAATCCGGTCTGCATACAGTCATTCTAACGGATAAAATTCGTCCTTACCTTTTCTTCCGGCTCCGGATGTACCACTCCGCTTGCCTTTCCTGTCTCCAGAAGCTTTAACAGCCATGCCATGTTATTTCCAAGGCTTCGCATTATCTGCATACCCTCCAAATCCTGCTTTACATCCTCCGGTCTGGAGCCATGCACCATATTCCAGTAGCATGCCGGAACCATAAGCATGTTATTGATTTCAATATATTTGTTAAGAGCGTCCAGGGTTGCCGTTGTACCTGCCCGTCTTGCAGATGCAATACATGCCGCAGGCTTAAACTGCATATATTTTCCTGCACTGTAAAATAACCGGTCCATTACTGAAAGCACTGCGCCATTTGGAGATGCATAAAATACCGGAGACCCAAAAATATACCCATCTGCTTCTTTTGCCTTAGCCGCAAGCCGGTTTACGATGTCATCATCAAACACACACTGGTCTTTCCCACTTCTTTTACAGCCGGCGCAGCCGATACAGCCTCTTACCGGTTTGTTTCCAATATGGAATATCTCTGTATCAATTCCCTGCTGTTCCAATGTCTGCGCAATCTCAGATAATGCTGTGTAAGTACAGCCCTTTTCATTCGGGCTTCCGTTTACTAATAATACCTTCATGTTTTTTCTCCTTTACTGCAATTTATTATAATTTATTTTATTATCGCACAGAACATTACTATTCTCAATTAGTTTTTTCTCAGTTTCAGATAAGTTCACCTAGCATAATACAATAATCCTTCTCGGTGTCGTCTGCGGAGGAATGCTTCTTGTTGTTACAGAATAATAAACCAAAAGGGTATGCCTCCCCGGGTCACAGGTAAAGCTTTGCCCGTTGATGGTGTTAAGAATGGTGTTTCCTGCGATATTCAGCTGTAAGGATTTGTCTTCCGCAAGCAGATTCCGGTCAAAAAAGTTCAGCATTACCTGTTCATTCCTGCCAACCACCGTAATTATCTTAGCCGTATACTGTGGAGGGAAAATCAACGGTACCGGCAGACTGCTGTCATAAAATGCTGCCACCCGCATTCCCGGACGAAGCTGCCTGCTGTCAATAACCTGCGTTTGGGAATCTACCATAAAATTTACTATTCCATTTTCGGTACGAAATGACATCCGCTGGCTGCAGCAGTCATTTCCCCTTGAAATATTAATAATTGTACCTATAACAGGCACATAATCCGAATATGCCATAAATTATTAACCTTTTTTGTTTATCATATGAGCACTCTGGCAAAAAGGTGTTTGCCACATGAAAAGGAATATTATTACATCATCAATAAAATAGTACATCAAAATGATTCATAATATCAATTGAATTAGTCTGGATATCCTTAATATATCCTATTCCTGAACAAGATATCTGATAAGCTCTATCCGCCAGTTCACTTTCAAATATCAATATAAAGCCGGCATAATTTTTATCATTTGTATCAACCACTCCTCTATATAATTTATATCGTTTAAAATACTTCTGTCTCTTATACACATCTCCGAGCCCACGAGACTC
>UQXF01000029.1 GCA_900544905.1 uncultured Clostridium sp. | reverse complement strand
AGTCTCGTGGGCTCGGAGATGTGTATAAGAGACAGAATTATAGTTTTAATGTTTTCTACTATTTCATACAAATAACAAATTCCGATTTATTACTCTAATTATATCATACAAGCCCCTAAATTCCTATTCTAATTTCTATACAATTCGCTTTTTCTGCACGCCCAAAAACGCCCTGCCAAAGCAGAGCGCCATTTTGTTCTTCCTATCATTAAAATGATTTGCTACTTATTACTTAGACTTGAAACCAGACAGCTTTCGGCAGTCCAAACTGCATCTTCAGGAAACATCCGGAACACTTTCAGCTCCTCTCTTTACTCATGCAGACGTCCCGTACGGTAACCTTCCTCAATGGCTGCATTACAATCCTCATCAAGCCCTGCTGCAGCCTCTGCCGCTGTTTCGTCTCCCCGCAGCAGCTTCTGTATATGGGGATAGAAGGTTTCCCTTACTCCTCTCCAGTTGGGATTATTTGCCGTAAAATCCACAACATTTGCATTATTCTGATAATATTCCTCCAGCATATGAATCTGCTCCTTGTATTTATCCGCAGTTTTCTGGCTTGCCGGAATCGCTCCGGCAGAATAATCTCTCCAGGTATCTGTATCACAAATATATTTCACAAATTCTTTTGCCAACTCCAGCTTTTTTTCATCTCCATTATCAAATACAGAAAAGCCTGTGACAAAAGCGGTGGCATATCCGTTTTCCCCGCCCGGGAAATTTACCACACCGCAATCAAAGGGAACTCCACTGCTGTTTGCACTGTTGCCAATCATAAAAGCTATCTGTTCATTAAAAAACAGCTCTACTGTATCGGATATCTCCAAATCCTCGCAGTACGGCGGATAATATCCTTTTTCCGCATTATCCTTAATCCACTGAAGTCCGGCAATTCCCTCCTCCGTATTAAGGTGGAATTTCCCGTCTTCATCAAAAAAGCTGCTGCCCATACTGCGAATCAAAGTCATCGTGTGGGTATCTCCCTGATTGTTTACCGCATACATAGGCAGGGTGTAGATGTTCTCCGGCAGTTTTTCCTTCAATGCAGCCAGAATCTCCTCCCACTCTTCAAGGGTCCAGTTCTGGATGACATCCTCCTCTGTCAGATATTTTTCCAATCCTGCTTCCCGGAACAGCTCCTTATTGTATATATAGGTATTTTGCAGGCTCAAAAACGGTATCATGTAGGTTCTTCCCTCTGCCTGGCTCATCTCCCACATACTGCTGTCAATATCATTCCGCATCCCATCGGATATCATATCATCCAGAGGAACCATTCTGCCTGAATAAATATAAGTTGCCATATTAAAATATCCCTCGTACAGCACATCAGCCGCCTCATCTGTATCGAAGCAGCCGGTAACTGCCTCATCCTCCTTTGTCTGTTCAAAGGTCATGACACGCACCGTTGCTCCTTCATTCTCCGCCTCAAATGCCTCCGCTGCCTTTTCCAGGAACTCATCTGCACTCCTTATATCCGAATCCACCACAGTGTCCATAGTCAGTACCGGAACCTTAACCGTAATACTGACCTCCTCTTTCTTTGCGCAGCCAGACAATAGCAGCCCCAAACCCAGTATCACCATAACTCCCAAATATCTTTTTTTCATTTGCATCCTCCTACTCACTCAATTTTAAAAACAGCTCCTCAATATTGATAGGCTTTCCAATAAAACCATTCATACCGCTTTCCATCACTCTGTCAATATCCTCCTGGAATGTATTTGCTGTACATGCCAAAATCCTCACTGTACCGGCATCGGTACGCTTCAGGTTACGAATCGCCTTTGCAGCCTCATATCCGTCCATTTCCGGCATCTGGATATCCATCAGAATAATCGGATAGGTTCCGGGAGCCGAGGCAGCGAATTTTTCGACAGCTTCCTTGCCGTTCCTTGCTACCTCCGATGTAATATTATGCTCCTTCAGTATTTCCGTTAAAATTTCTGCGTTAATTTCATTATCCTCTGCTATCAGAATATTCAGATTGTCCAAATCAAGGGCAGCTGCATCCACATCCTGGTCAGCCGGCATATGTTCCTGCTCCTGTGCCACCACAGCCGGAAAAGAAACATAAAAAATACTTCCTTCTCCCAGCCTGCTCTCCACAGAAAGACTTCCATCCATCGCCTTCATCAACAGATAGCTGATGGACATGCCCAAACCTGTTCCCTTCTGGCTTTCTGCGTTATGCTCTCTTTCCTGCGTAAAAGCTTCAAAAATATGCTTCTGAAATTCTTCACTCATACCACAACCGGTATCCTCAACTTCAAAGCAGTTCTTTATAATCTGTTTTCCATCGGCCTCCTCCCACCCTTCCTGACGCATTCTCACCGTAACCGTTCCGGCCCGGGGAGTAAATTTTGCTGCATTGCTCAGCAGATTCATCAGCACCTGCTTAATTCTCACTTCATCACATTCTATCCACGGTTCTGCTATATCCGATTCCACACGCAGCTCCAGTCCTCTCCCTTCTATGTTTTCCCGTTGCATGGAAATCACATTGTCAAGAATCATTTCCAGATTCGCCGGAGCTATGTGCAGCTCTACCTTCCCAGCCTGCAGCTTTGACATATCCAGAATATCGTTTACCAGAGCCAGCAGATACTGTGCCGCATGGGATGCCTTTTGCAGATATCCCCGAAGCTTTTCCTTGTCATCTATATTTTGAACCATGAGATGATTCAGACCAATGAGTCCGTTAAGCGGTGTTCTGATTTCATGGCTCATGTTGGACAGAAATTCATTTCTTGCCTCAAGCTGGGTTTTTGCATGAAGAGATTTCCGCATCATCATGTACCACATTCCCAGAGAGAATACCAGCGCAACCACCACAAGAATACCGGCTATCAAAGACAAATACATGATACTGCTGGTCTGTTCTCTAAATACATCCTGGGAAATCTCCATAATAAAATACCAATCCATCTGTCCTATTTTCTGGAAGGTCATGACCTTTTCGTTGCCCTCTTCGTCGCAATATATCGTTGTATAAATTTCTCCATTCTTCAGACCCTGTTCAATTCCCTTTATATCCTCGTCCTCTGTTAAAAACCGTTTCTGGTCAAAGTCAGAATAGAAATTCTGCCGTTCCTGAAAGCTTAGCGCCCTGTTTACATTAATAATATAATATCCATCTGCATCCACAACACTGCTTAAGCCCTGTCCGTCATAGGATTGAATAATCAGCTCATCCTGCATACTGTCAATTGATATTTTGCTGATTATACCGGTGAACACGATTCCTTCCACTTCCCAAGGTTCCACCCGAATCCCGTACAGCAGATATTCTCTCTGAAGTTCCGGAATGTCGGTATTTACATCATCATATCGGATAACAAACCGGTCTTCCTCTTTTTCAAATTCGGATATCAGATTGGAATCCTCTGAAATGATGTAATCACCGGAATATAGTTTTCCGTCCTCAGACACATAATACAGCTTTTCAATATTACTGGTATTCTGCTCCACATGCAGTCTTTCCTGCATCTCACCAACACTGGAATAATCATAATACAGCATTCTGTTGTGAATTGCCTCCAGCTGGTTCCAGTTCCTTTCCACATTTGTCTTTATTGCATTCAAATCATGCTCCGCCAGCTCCTGTATATTGTCAATCGTTGACCGATAGATATTTTCATTAATCTGACGATAATACCAAAAGCAGGAGCCTCCCAAAAGTGCAGCTATACATATACAGAAAAATATAATTGCATGCCTGCGGATAACCTGCAGCATATTTCATCCCCCCTTACACACATTTTCAACACTCATTACTATCAACACCATCTCTATTTCTTTCTCAGCTGCCACATAACCTTAAACATCTTTTCCATATCCACTGGCTTTGTCAGATGCTCATTCATTCCGGCTTCCCTTGCTTTTACAACATCCTCTTCAAATGCATTTGCTGACAGACCAATAATCGGCACACTTTCTGCATCCGGTCTGTCCAGATTACGAATGGCACGGGTTGCCTCCAGACCGTTCATAACCGGCATCATAACATCCATAAGAATACAGTCAAATGCACCGTACTCCGCTGCCGTAAATGTATCCACAGCCACCTTTCCATTTTCTGCTATTACCACTACGGCTCCCGCATCCTCCAGCATATACTGCACAATCTCACAATTTATGGCGTTATCCTCCACCAGGAGAACCTTCATGCCTGAAATATTAACCGGTATATCCTCTTCCTGTTCTGTCGTCTGTTGCCCCTGTTCTTCATTTATTTTAATTGGCAGTGTAACCTTAAATGTACTTCCCTCTTCAAGCCTGCTCTCCACTTCAATGGTTCCGCCCATCTGGTCTACCAGCTTCTTGGTAATCGACATTCCAAGACCCGCACCCTTAAAGCTCGTTCTCGCATCATCACTTTCCTGTGTAAATGGTTCAAAAATGTACTTCAGAAAATCCTCACTCATTCCAATTCCGGTATCTCTGACAATAAACTGATATCTGGCAAAGCCTTCTTCGGAAGATACTTCTTCCGTGGATACAAATATACTTCCCATTGGCTGGTTATATTTGATTGCATTGCCAATTATATTGATGAGAATCTGTCTGATATGAAGCGGGCTTCCCACCAGACTGGTATGGCACAAATTAATTTTTCTTTCCTCTAAATGCATCCCCTGTTCCTCTGCCTGAGGACGCAGAATACTGATACAATTATCCAGCACCTCACAGATGTCAAAAGCTTCCTCTGCAAAAGAAAATGCGCCGCTTTCCAGCTTGCTGATATCAAGAACATCATTGATGAGGGATAGCAAATGCTCTGCTGACACCCGGATTTTTTCCCTGCATTCCCTCTGTTTTTCCATATCATCCTGATTTTTATCTGCAATTGTGAGCATTCCCAGAATTCCGTTTATCGGAGTACGGATATCATGGGACATGTGGGAAAGAAATTCACTCTTTGCCCGATTTGCCCTTTTTGCCTCTACCAAAGCCTCCAGAATCACCTGGTCCTGCTTCTGTTTTGTAACAACCGTCTCTGTAATATCCTGATGATACCCTTTTATCCGGACACCGGATTTTTCAAATTTACCGATAAGACCACCGCACCGCACATAAATTTTGCCCATGGTGGGATGATTCCATGGATAAGTGACCTCCGAGCGCCCGGTCTTGATTATCTCCTGGACCGTCTCCTGGACAATGCCAACATATTCCGGTTCAATATTTTCAAACCACAGCCTGTAGCAGTTTTCCGGTGTCTCTTCCCCATTGGTTCCCAACAGAATCTGCATAGTCTTATCACCATACATCCTGGGCTCGCATCCGTCTTCCAGTTCAATCGTCCAGATACCGGTTCTTGAACCTGCAAGCACTTCTTCTATGTCCCGTAGTGTCTCCTGCCTGTAGCTTTCCTCCTTCTGCACAATGGAATCCACATTGCGGAATCCAAAAATTACGATTTGATTCTCAGACACCTGCACCGGACGGGCAAAGAAAATTTCAAAGTTTTCCACCTGCTGGGGATTCTTTTTCACACGATACCGGACATAGTATTTTTCCTTTGTCTGAAGCATATTAAGCACATAGCTTTTTTCCGTCATATCCCGGACATATTTCTGGTCTTTCTCCTCTACATATAGGGAAATGTACTTTTCTATGGCACTCTGATATCCCTCTTCAAATTGTATATTCCCTGCTGTCTTATCCTGCAGCCTGTCTACTGCTTTATAGATTTCACACTGGTCTGTCTCAAAATCAGCACGGAAAATTCCTACATAATCGGCAGTCAGGGAATGCAGGATTTCCAGATTACCTGTCTGTTGCTTAGTCATAAAGTCAATGTCACTCATGGAATCCTCTCCTTTTATTTCTCTGATATATTATATCACAACTTCACATTACCGTGTTCACAGAATTAACTACATTGTCCTTTTGTCTAATGGCTTCGTTCAGCGCATTCAACACCCGTTTCTTATCCCGGCTCCATTCCGGTGCAGTCAAGGTTTTCTTGTCCCCATCCCCGGTCATACGGTGTATCACCATATTTTTCGGAAGAAGTGCAATACAGTCTGCCACCAGCCTCACATATGCATCCATTTCCAGTGTATTAAATTTACCCATGCGGTAATCCTTCTCTAAATCCGTTCCTCTTATCACATGCAAAAGCTGTAATTTTATGCCATCCGCACCGCTTTTCCCTACATAGGAAACCGTCGCCTTCATATCCTCTTCCGACTCTCCCGGAAGTCCTAATATCACATGTACAATCACCTGTACTCCGATTTTTTTCAGCTTCTTTACCGCCTCATCATAGACCGGCAGCCTATATCCCCTTCTGATATACTCGGCTGATTTTTCATGAATGGTCTGGAGACCAAGCTCCACCCATACCGGCTTTTTCCGATTCAGCTCCTGCAGCAGCAAAACCACCTCCTCCGGAAGGCAGTCCGGTCTTGTTGCAATGGACAATGCCACAATATCCGGATGCTGTATGGCTTCCTCAAAGACCTCCCTGAGCCTGGGTACCGGAGCGTATGTATTGGTAAATGCCTGAAAATATGCAATATATTTTCCGTTTTTTATCTTACCCCTTAAACGTTCCTTTCCCTTTTCTATCTGGCTTGTAACAGAATCCGTCCGTTTTCCGGCAAACTCTCCAGAGCCTGCGCCCGAACAGAAAATGCAGCCCCTTGTGTCCAGAGTTCCATCCCTGTTGGGACAGGTGAAGCCACCATCAATTGCAATTTTATACACCTTTTCTCCAAAAGTGTCCTTCAGATATCTGTTTAACGAATAATATTCCATTCCCGTTCCCCATTTACAGCCAAAGCATTATAATTGTAAAGATTTTACTACATATCATATCCGCTTGCAAGCAGGTTCCAAATCTATTATAATTTAAGCCAGTAAACACAAAGGAGAAATTGCCATGTCCAATACCTATCTTACCGGAGAACAGACAAAGAGAAAGATTTTCAAGGAAAGCAAAAAGCTTTTTTATAAAAAAGGATTTACAGAAACCACTTATGCTGATATCAGCAGCGCCGCTAAGGTAAACCGGGCGCTGATACCATACCACTTTCAAAACAAACAGGTTTTAGGACAGGAGGTCTACTGCAAAGTTGTGGAAGAATTCAAAAATGCAATTGACGGCATATTGGATATCAGCCAGTTTACTCCTGATTTTACAACCATCCTGCATATTGTTACCTATTACCGTCTGCTGGAAACCAATACCAGATTTTCCCGGTTTGTTTTCCAACTGTTATCTGACGAAACCACTCCGGTTTTCACAAGGGACAGTGAAAAAGAGCTGCTGCTTAATCTCGGCAGCCGCTTTGCACGATTTAGCGACACGGAACTGGATATTCTGGCACAGATGAATATCGGCATAAAAAAAGAATTAATCCGGATGCTATGTCTGTCCGAAAATGGGGTAACAGCCGACCGGATTGCCGGCACGCACATCCATATGCTTATGAGCTATGCCGGATATTCCGCCAAAAAAACCGACGAACTGATTCAGGCTGCATTTGAAGTGGCTGACCTTCTGTCCTTCCATGTAAAAAGCGGTTTTACAATTGAAATTAAATATAACTGAGACCCTCAGACCTCCACATCTGCCGAGTAGTCAACACCATCCATTTTAAAGCCAAACATCTGGTAGAAATCAGTCCAATAGCCCTCGGTATCCGCCAGCTCTAACAGATTTTCACTATTAATCTGCTGCCAGATATCCATGACTTCCTTCTGGACATCCTCCCGCATTTCCCAATCGTCCACATGCAGCATGCCATCTGCTTCCACCACGATGCCATCTGCACCAAAAATCTTTTCACCCCACAAGCGGTACATCTGTTCAATACATCCCTCATGAATACCCTTTTCTTTCATAACCCTGTACAGTACAGAAAGATAAAGCGGTACAACAGGAATGGCGGAACTCGCCTGAGTCACCAGTGCCTTATTAACGGAAACATATGCCCGGATTCCCAACGCCTTCTGCTTCCTGGTAATGGCATCTGCGCTCTCGGACAAATGCTTCTTTGCCATACCTATGGTTCCCTCATGATAAATCGGATATGTAAGCTTTGGCCCAATATAAGAATAGGCAACGGTGATGGCATTTTCCTCAATGGCATCGGCTTTTACCAGTGCATCTATCCAGTCCATCCAGTCCTCACCGCCCATTACTTTAACAGTTGCCTCTGTCTCTTCCTCTGTTGCAGAGGAAATGGTTGCCTCGGAAACCGTATTATCTCTTAAATTCCAGTTTTTCTGAGTAAATGGCTCTCCCGTTGTCTTCAGGCTGGACACATAGGTCACTCCATCCGCAGTTGTTCTCCGCGGAGCTGCCAGGGAATATACCACCATATCCACCTTGCCTAAATCCTCTTTGATTGCGGCAATTACCTGTTCCTTAATCTCTACTGAAAAAGCGTCTCCATTGATGGATTTTGTGTACAGGCCTTCCTTTCTGGCAGCTGCATCAAAGGCTTTTGTATTATACAAGCCGGGAGTTGCTGTTCTTTTACCCGTTGCCTCTTTATCAAACAACACACCAATGGTAGCAGCGCCCATACCAAATGCCGCTGTAATCCTGGAAGCCAGGCCATAGCCGGTGGATGCCCCGATAACCAGTACTTTCTTTGCACCGTCAATGGCTCCATTTCTTTTTACATAATCAATCTGTTTTAATACATTCCTTTCACAGCCCACCGGATGCGCTGTGGTACAGATAAAGCCTTTTACCTTTGGTTCTACTATCATATTTACCCTCCATATTCTATTTTTGGTTTAATCAAAACTGACGGCGCATGATTACGCCGTCAATCTTTCATCTGCTTATATAATTATTATACTGTAAATGTTTCTTTTGTCAAACAGGAATTACAGGGTACAGATATCCACAAGGGTCAGATGCTCCTTATCCGCCTTTTCCAGTGAAGTTAAAAGTGCATTTGCTGTATCCAGACTTGTCAGTACCGTAACTCCGGTTTCAATCGCATGACGACGTATAATAAATCCATCCTTACTCCGCTCAATACCCTGCGCCGGTGTATCAATAACCAAATCAATCTCATGGCTTAAAATCAAATCCAGCAGATTCGGTGATTCTGCCTCCACCTTATTGATAGGCTTAGCCGGTACACCATTTTCATTCAGCACACGGCAGGTGCTTCTGGTGGAATAGATTTCATAGCCTAATGCAGCAAAACGCTTTCCGATTTCCACAGCGTCCAGCTTGTCAGAATCCTTAACGGTAAGCACCATCTTCTTATGCTTTGGCAAATCCACACCATTTCCCAGAAATGCCTTGTAAAGCGCTTCATTGAAATCCTTTGCAATACCTAAGCACTCTCCGGTTGACTTCATTTCCGGTCCAAGACTGATTTCCGCACCTCTCAGCTTCTCAAATGAGAATACCGGCATTTTTACTGCAAAATACTCGCTCTCCGGCTGTAATCCTGGTGTATATCCCAAATCCCTGATTTTCTCGCCAATAATTACCTTGGAAGCAAGGTCAACAATCGGGATTCCGGTTACCTTGCTGATATATGGAACAGTCCGGGAAGAACGCGGATTTACCTCAATCACATAAACCTCTTCCTGATAGACAATAAACTGGATATTAATCAGTCCGATTACATGAAGACTTGTGGCAAGCTTTCTTGTGTAGTCCTCCAATACCCTCTTAATCTTGTCGGAAATGCTTCTTGCAGGATATACGGAAATACTATCTCCTGAGTGAATACCTGCTCTCTCCACATGCTCCATGATTCCAGGAATCAGGATGTCTTCCCCGTCACAAACGGCATCCACCTCAACCTCTTTGCCCATTAAATACTTGTCTACCAAAATAGGGTGCTCCTGCACGGTACGGTTAATAATCTCCATAAATTCCACAATGTCCTGGTCGCTTATGGCAATCTGCATACCCTGACCACCTAATACATAGGATGGCCGCACCAATACCGGATAGCCCAGCTCGTTGGCTGCCTTAAGCGCCTCCTCGCAGGTAAATACCGTCTTTCCGGCTGGTCTTGGAATACAGCATTGCTCCAGTATCTCATCAAATAATTCCCTGTCCTCTGCCGCATCCACATTTTCCGCAGAGGTACCAAGAATCGGCACACCCATCTTCAATAAATCCTCTGTCAGCTTGATGGCAGTCTGTCCGCCAAACTGTACCACTGCGCCGTCCGGCTTTTCCAGATTTACAATTGCTTCCACATCCTCTGCCGTCAGCGGTTCAAAATACAACTTATCTGCAATATCAAAGTCCGTACTGACCGTTTCCGGATTGTTGTTAACAATAATCGTCTCATATCCGCTCTCGGAAAGTGTCCAGGTGCTGTGCACTGAGCAGTAATCAAACTCAATTCCCTGTCCAATCCGAATCGGACCGGAGCCTAATACCATTACCTTCTTCTTTGTTCTGGTAGCATCCACCTCACACTCCCCGTCATAGCAGGAATAATAGTAAGGTGTGCTTGCTTCAAACTCGGCGGCACAGGTATCAACCATCTTATACGCCGGAAAAATTCCATAGGAAAACCGCAAATCATGAATCTCCTGCTTTGTCTTACCCGTAATCTGTGCAATCACCTCATCCGGGAATTCCAGACGTTTTGCCTCTGCCATTAACTCTTTTGTAAGCTCCTCTTTGGCAAGAAGTTCCTCCATTTTCACCAGGTTATGAATCTTATCCAGGAACCAGATGTCAATCTTGGTAATCTCATGAATTTCTGCCAGAGTGATTCCTCTCCGGATTGCCTCTGCTACTACAAAAATACGACGGTCATCTACCCTGTGCAGCTCCTCCCGGATTTCTTCCAGCGGACGCTCATTTAAATCCTCGTAAATCAGGCTGTTCACATGCTGCTCCAGTGAACGGAGCGCCTTCATCAGGGCACCCTCAAAATTTGTACAGATACTCATAACCTCGCCGGTTGCCTTCATCTGGGTTGTAAGCTTACGGCTTGCCTTGATGAATTTATCAAAGGGAAGTCTCGGAATCTTCACAACACAGTAGTCAAGAGCCGGCTCAAAGCTTGCATAGGTCTTGCCGGTAATGGCATTCTTAATCTCATCCAGATGATAGCCCAAGGCAATCTTTGCAGAAACCTTGGCAATCGGGTATCCGGTTGCCTTAGACGCCAGCGCAGAGGAACGGCTGACACGGGGATTCACCTCGATAACACAATATTCAAAGGAAGTTGGATTTAATGCAAACTGAACATTACATCCACCTGTGATTTTTAATTCTGAAATGATATTAAGGGCAGAGCTTCTCAACATCTGGTATTCCTTGTCTGCCAGGGTCTGGGACGGTGCCACCACAATGGAATCACCGGTATGTACCCCTACCGGGTCCAGATTCTCCATATTGCAGACACAGATACCGGTGCCATTGGCATCACGCATTACCTCATATTCTATTTCCTTCCAGCCTGCGATACAGCGCTCCACCAGAACCTGTCCTACACGGGATAAACGCAGACCGTTTTCCAGTATTTCCACAAACTCTTCCTCATTTGCTGCGATTCCTCCACCGGAACCACCCAGTGTATAGGCAGGACGGAGAACCGCCGGATATCCGATAACCTTTACAAATTCCAGTCCGTCTTCCACATTCGTTACTACCTTAGATGGTGCAATAGGCTCTCCAATCTTCTCCATGGTCTTCTTAAACTCATCCCTGTCCTCTGCCTTCTTAATGGTCTTTGCAGAGGTACCAATCAATCTTACATTGTGCTGGCGTAAAAATCCGGATTCCTCTAATTCCATGGCAATGTTAAGAGCTGCCTGTCCTCCAAGGGTTGGCAGAATACTGTCCGGTTTTTCCTGCATAATAACTTTCTTCACAATTTCAGGAGTCAGAGGCTCAATATATACCTGGTCCGCAATATTTTTGTCTGTCATAATCGTTGCCGGATTTGAGTTGATGAGAATGACATAAATGCCTTCCTCTTTCAATGCACGGCATGCCTGTGTTCCCGCATAGTCAAACTCTGCTGCCTGTCCGATAACAATGGGACCGGAACCAATTACTACTACTTTTTTTATGTTCGGATTCTTTGGCATTATTTAGACACCTCCATCATATTCATAAACTCATCAAATAAATAGTTTGTATCGAGAGGACCTGCACATGCCTCCGGATGGAACTGGACAGTCTGGACATTCTTCCCCAGATAGTGAACACCCTCCACGGTTCCATCATTCACATTGACAAAGCTTACTTCAGCTATATCTCTGTCGATTGTTGCTTCCTTTACCATATAACCATGATTCTGGGTGGAAATGTAGACCTTGCCGGTCTTTAAATCCTTCACCGGATGATTCGCTCCCCGGTGCCCGTATTTCATTTTTTCTGTGTCTGCTCCATTTGCCAGTGCCAGTAACTGGTGTCCCAGACAAATTGCAAAAATCGGTATCTTTGTGGCAAACAGCTTCTTTATCTCCTCTATAACCTCCACATTGGTTTTCGGGTCCCCCGGACCATTCGTCAGCATAATGCCATCCGGATTATCCGCTAAAATAACCTCTGCCGCTGTATAAGAAGGGTATACGGTAACCTCACAGCCTCTATTGGTAAGCTCCCTTATGATATTTTTCTTCGCTCCCAAATCAATTACGGCAACCTTGAAACCGTCTCCGTCATAATGCTCAATCTCCTTACAGGTGGTCATGCGCACCACATCACCGATTTCATATTCCTTCAGCTTCGGAATCACCAGCTCCAGGTTATACTTCTCGTCAGTGGTAATCATGCCCCGCATGGTTCCCTTTTCCCGGAGAATTTTGGTAATGGCTCTGGTATCCACTCCCTCAATTCCCGTAATATGGTTGGCAATCAGAAATTCCTCCAATGCCTCCTGGTTTCTGAAATTACTTGGAAGCTTTGCAATCTCCCTTGTAATAAATCCAGACTGCCACGGCTTGTTCGCCTCCATATCCTCAAAGCAGACTCCATAGTTACCAATTAACGGATACGTCATGCATACAGCCTGTCCTGCATAGGATGGGTCGGTTAACACTTCCAGATAACCTGTCATTGATGTATTAAATACAATTTCACTAACGATTTCCTCTGTGCATCCAACGCTTTTTCCCTCAAAAACATGACCGTCTTCCAGGATTAGAAATGCTTTCATAAGTACCTTCCTTTCCGATTTTTGCCCAAAAAAAAAACCACTAACAAAGCCTATGCTCTTCTCCATAGGTTGGGCTTTTTCTTTCATCTTTTATTCTCAAATTGTAAAAATTCTAACACACTTTTTTTTCTTTGACAACCCCCTTTTGCATATTTTTACACAATATATTCTATTTTTTTGCATAAAAATAACATAATATTGATAATAACTTTAGCTTTATAAGGTCCGCATTATATTATAAAAACAAATTATGACTTTTTCTGCTTACGCCTTTTCTCCTCTTCTTTGCTGAAGCTGCAACCGCAAAAATCCTGCCGGTATAAATGGTACTGCTCCGATAATTCAATGGAACGCTTATACCCGTTTTTCTTTTTAAAATCTGCATACAGATAATTAACCCTATATTCCTGCTGCAGCCTTTCCCCTATCTCATTTAACCAGTCCGCATTCTTATAAGGGCTGATGGACAGTGTGGTGGTAAAATAATCAAAGCCCTTCTGTTCTGCCATCCTGGCTGCCTGCTCTAACCGCAGACGATAGCAGGCATAACAGCGCGCACTTCGTTCCCCTAACTCCTCCCGTCCTTTCACTGCATCAAAAAAATCCTGCGGATTGTAATCCCCCTCCATAAAAGCAACCGGATTTTTTACCGGCATTTCGCCAATCAGCCTCTTTTGCTCCGCCACTCTTTTCTGATACTCGCTTTCCTCAGAAATATTCGGATTATAATAAAAAATGGTAATAAGAAAATAATTACTCAGATACTCCAACACATAACTGGAGCACGGTGCACAACAGCTGTGAAGCAGTAAAGTGGGAATCCTTCCCTCCTGTTCCTCTTTGGTTATGATTTCCTGCAATATTTTATCCAGTTTTAACTGATAATTGTGAATCTGACTCATTTTTGCCGCCTTTTTATTCATGTTATACAATCAAAGCCAGCGGTTTTTTGCGTATTTTCATATCATTTTGTGCAATATTACTAGTTGACTTTGTGTACAATAAACAATATACTAATATTAAAAGAACATATATAATTATGTATAGATTATGACAATTTGTCAATCCATTTTTTATAGGAGGTGTCTCATATGACAGTCGAGCAAGCAGTGAAAAAATACAAACTCGAACCACTTAATGTATATACAGCGAAAGCAAAGGCAAAAGAACTTAACGTAGATGAAGTGTTATACATGAATGTTCAGAAGAACAAATATGCTTACATCGTTAAGGATGGTTCTCGTGGATACGTACTCTATCAGGATGAAATCAGCTTTTATACCAAAATGTATAAGGGTCTGAAAATGACTCCATTAGAGCCTTAATCAAACATACAATTGTACATCATAAGACTGGTATTGAAAAGAATTTCCCCATATGGCATATCTTTCCCATATCAGTCCTTTTTGTTTTTCTTATGATTTCCCATTTTCTAATCTATAGCCAGACTCTGCCAGCATAAAATTGACTAATTTTTCTAACACTATTATTATTCTAACCTTTTCCATTGGATATTAAATACGAAATGAGGATTTATTTATGAAACAGACACTACATCAGAGAGAATTTTTTTCCACTGCATTTTTGAAATATCTCTTTTTATTCCTCACAGGAGGCTTTGCATATTTTTATATAGAAATTCTTTACCGCGGCTATTCCCATTTTTCCATGATTATCTGCGGCGGTCTCGCATTTATATTATGTGGTGCCATCAATCAGCTTATGCACTTCAGGATATCTGTTGTCTCGCAGATGATATGGTCAATGCTCATCATAACAACGCTGGAGTTTATCACAGGCTATATCGTGAATATAAAGCTTCATTGGGGTGTATGGGATTATTCCAATCTGCCCTTTAATTTTCTCGGACAAATCTGCCTGGCGTATTCTGTAATCTGGCTTATTTTATCGCTTGCCTGTATTTTTCTCGATGACGTTATACGCTGGAAAATATTTGACGAAGAAAAGCCACACTACAAATGGTTTTAAAGTTTTTTTGGCAGTGCCATCTCGTTTCCGCTCCGCTCCAACTCGATGCAGGGCATCCGCCCTGGCTTCCTTATATTTCGGGCAGTGCCATCTCGTTTCCGCTCCGCTCCAACTCGATGTAGGGCATCCGCCCTGGCTTCCTTATATTTCGGGCAGTGCCATCTCGTTTCCGCTTCGCTCCAACTCGATGTAGGGCATCCGCCCTATACTCACAGAAAAAGAAAGATACCCAGATAAGCAAGCTTACCTGAGTATCTTTCCTTTTCTATGAGTGCACTGCAGATTTTTATCACATCATTCCGCCCATGCCACCCTGCATAGCTGCAGGATTAACCGGATTCTCTTCCTTGATATCTGCAACAACAGATTCGGTTGTCAACAAAGTAGATGCAACTGAAGTCGCATTCTGCAATGCAGAACGTGTAACCTTAACCGGGTCAATGATACCAGCTTCAATCATATTGACATATGTTTCATTTAATGCATCAAAACCAATACCCGGCTCTGCCTCTCTTACATTGTTAATAATAACTGCACCTTCCAGACCTGCATTGCCTGCAATATGGAATAAAGGAGCCTCTAATGCCTTTAAGATAATCTCTGCACCGGTCTTCTCATCTCCTGATAAGCTCTCTGTAAGCTTGGCAACCTCTTTGCTTGCGTGGATGTAAGCAGAACCACCACCTGCAATAATACCTTCTTCCACTGCGGCTCTGGTTGCTGCCAAAGCATCCTCCATACGAAGCTTTGCTTCCTTCATCTCTGTCTCCGTAGCAGCGCCTACACGTACAACAGCAACTCCACCTGCTAACTTGGCAAGTCTCTCCTGTAATTTTTCTTTATCAAACTCAGATGTTGTCTCCTCAATCTGGGCTTTAATCAGATTTACTCTTCCTTCAATTGCATCAGCTGCTCCGGCACCATCCACAATAATAGTGTTCTCCTTCTCTACTCTGACACTCTTTGCACGTCCAAGGTCATCTAATGTAGTCTCCTTCAAATCAAGTCCCAGTTCATCTGTAATAACCTTACCGCCTGTCAGAATAGCAATATCCTCAAGCATAGCCTTTCTTCTGTCTCCATAGCCAGGAGCCTTTACACCAACTACCTGGAAGGTTCCACGAAGCTTGTTGAGAATTAAGGTCGTTAATGCCTCGCCTTCAATATCCTCAGCAATAATCAGCAGCTTCTGACCACCCTGAACAATCTGCTCCAGAAGCGGCAAAATATCCTGGATGTTGGAAATCTTCTTATCTGTAATCAAAATATATGGATTATCAAGCTCTGCCACCATTTTCTCCATATCGGTTGACATATAAGCAGAAATGTATCCACGGTCAAACTGCATACCTTCTACTAAATCAAGCTCTGTCTTCATGGTCTTGGACTCTTCAATGGTAATAACTCCATTATTGGAAACCTTTTCCATTGCATCTGCAACCATGGTTCCCACGTTCTCATCACCGGCTGAAATAGATGCTACTCTTGCAATCTGCTCCTTGCCATTGATGGATTCGCTCATATCTGTGATAGCGTCCACTGCCACATCACAAGCCTTCTTCATACCCTTTCTCAAAATGATTGGGTTGGCACCAGCTGCCAGGTTCTTCATACCTGCATTAATCATTGCCTGTGCAAGCACGGTAGCTGTTGTTGTACCATCACCAGCTACATCATTTGTCTTAGTAGCAACCTCTTTTACAATCTGTGCACCCATATTCTCGAATGCATCCTCTAATTCAATATCCTTTGCAATAGTAACACCGTCATTGGTAATCAATGGAGCACCATATGATTTTGCCAGAACAACGTTTCTTCCTTTTGGTCCCAATGTTACTCTTACTGTGTCTGCCAGCTGGTTTACACCAGACTCTAATGCCTTACGGGCGTCTACGCCATATTTAATCTCTTTTGCCATGTCTAAAACCTCCATTTATTTGTTATTCTTTATTCATCTTGTTATAATTACTTATGCCTCAACAACTGCGTGGATATCATTCTGTTTCACAATAATGAACTTGTCTCCGTCTAATTCCACATCATTACCTGCATATCTGGAGTAAATAACCTTATCTCCAACCTTAACCTGCATTTCAATCTTTTCACCGTCTACTACAGTTCCCGGACCAACAGCTACCACCTCTGCATACTGTGGTTTTTCCTGCGATGCGGTAGGTAAAACAATACCTGACTTGGTAGTCTCTTCTGCTACGCATTCCTTTAATACAACTCTGTCACCTAATGGTTTTAACTTCATATTAATGTCCTCCTTTTATTCAGCCCTGCTACCGGCTGTTACTTTTTCCTTATCGTTAGCACTCACTTAATTTGAGTGCTAACATATTTCTTATTTTACCCATTTTTACCAAAAAATCAACCCCTATTTTAAAAATAATTGTGACGAATCTGTTAAATCCTATTTCCGCCTGTATTTTTCAACATGATTGCTCCATAAAATATGCATTCCTTATTATTCTATGCACACCTCCCAAGTGTTAGAACCTGACTTTCTCCAATTGCCACTTTTTCCCGTTTCCTGTATAATAAAGTACAGCAAAAGCGTGCCCAGCGTTAATATTGTATATATTACACAACGGGCAGTAACGAAAACAGAGTTTCGCAATTACCTAATACACGCAAGCACTTGAAAGGAGAACTATATGAAAGAACAATTATACACCATTCCTGTAAATGATGCATTTCAAAGCGACTGTGAATGTCCGCTGTGCAAAATGAAAAAAGAGCTGGAGCAAAACGCCATCGAATACACATTAGGTCCCAGCTACATGGAAGACGACAACCGCGCCATGACCGACGAATCCGGTTTTTGTGAAAAACATATACAGGATTTATATCAACAAAAAAACCGTTTGGGACTGGCACTGATTTTAAGCACCCACATGTCAAAGGTAACCAAAGATTTACAGAAATTATCCAAAGAAAATGTTTCCACCGGCAAGTCTATTCTAAAGAAGAAAAGTGAATCAACCAATCTTGGCTCATACGTAGCAAATTTAGAGAAAAGCTGCTTTATATGCAGCCGGATAAATAACACTTTTGAGCGGTACATAGATACTATTTTCCACCTGTACAAAAAGGATGCTTCCTTTTCAGAGAAAATAAAAAATTCAAAGGGCTTCTGTACTTACCATTACGCCCTTTTATTTGACCGGGCAAGTGATTTCCTGTCAAAGGAGCAGCTTAATTCTTTTATATCGGATATTAACCATGCTTATTTTTCCAACATGGAACGGATGCAGGAGGATATTGAATGGTTTATCAACAAATTTGACTACCGCTATCAGAATGAGCCATGGAAAAATTCTAAGGATGCACTGCCAAGAGCTGTTTTAAAAACCCATAGCAGTATTACTCCTGATGCAAATGAATAACCCATAGAAGCTGCTCCTGCCTGGCAGCAAAAAAAAGACTGCTGTAATTTTGACAGGTTACAGCGGTCTTTCTAATTTTCTCCATTTCTGAAATGATAGATACATTTGAAGTTTAAATTGCCTGTGATAAATCTACATTGTTAAAATACAGCATTTGAGAATAATGTCCTTTTAGATAATTCCGGTATTCTGAAAGCTTTCCCTTATAAATCCGTTTATCCTTCAACCGTACATGAAAATCATATGGCTTAATGAGCCCTTCTTCTTTGGAAAATAACCGGATTCCGCTCTTGTAAAAAATATGGGATACAAACTGTGAACAGAAGAAATGCTTTCCATCCTCTGTATTCTTGCCAAACATAATACTCACCAGACCTGTGTAATTATATTTGTATTCCTCCCGGTTCTTAACAAAGACATCTATTTCCTGCTTGACGTGGCGATACTGTTCTTCCGTAACCGGAACTGCATAGACACTGCAGCGGATGCTTTTATCCATTCCAAACACACCACTCTCTATATCCTCATCAATAAAACCACAGTCAAATGGGTTATATACATGTTTTCTGGCAAAGCTATACATTTCACGCAATTCAATATCCAGTGCAATCGATGTATGGGAATATGGCTCTCCGGTAAAAAAACGAATCAATCTGGCTGGGACTGTATGCGTCCGGCTAAGCAGCACATATATGTATCTCTGATTTTTTTGCAATTCCTTCGTCAATTATAACACCCCTAACCAGTTTTTATTTCTCATTCTGAACCTGTGCCCGGATTTTTTCTTTTAAATCCACTGCTTTTTCCTTTATTCTCGATGAGACGTTATTATTTCCCAGAATCCTTGAAAGCAGCTTCAATGATTCTCTGTATTTTCCTAATCGAAATGCAAGCTCAGCCGTCAAATAGGTCACTGTAATCTCATCCATTCCACTTATCGGAAAATCCTCTGTTGAAAAAGCCATGACATACCCGTCATAGGCATTCTGAATACATTCCATTTCCTCTGCAAGTAATTTCTCACTTTCAGCAGGCTCCAGCTTTAGCTCTTCCTTTTCTCTTTTGCCACGGATTACCCAGGCAAGCTTCAGACATGTGTATGCCTTCCGGCTGTTCTTCACACCTCCGACAACATCGCATAACAGTACCATTTTGTACCGCATAATTGCCTCGTCATAAGAAAACATATCTGTACTCACATTGATACCCTTGAATTTCTCCTTTACCTCTGCACAAAGCTTTTTCCTCTGAACCGGCATCACACGGTCAAAATATCTGGACAGCGCCCCATAACCACAGTACGGACACACTATGGCATCATACTTTATCGGGTCCATCTCTCTGTACATTGGTCTTAAATCCTCGTCCTGTCCAACGCTCCGAAGCTTTCCTGCCCGTACCGCCAGTGTTTTAAATGCCTTATCGCATACAGGACAATGATATGTTTTGGGAAACAATATATCCTGCTCTCTTACAACCGTTTCCTTCTCCACATGCTTCTGCGCTTCTGAAGACTCCGATGCATCCCTGCTCTCTGCCTTATCATAAACCTGCATATCTGTATCTTTGAATCCAAATGATTCTAATCCTGAAAATATTCCCATATGAAATAAAACCCCCTATTTTGGCCGATAAGAACTCTTCAGAGAAACAATACGGTTAAATACCAGATGCTCCTTTGTGGAATCCTTCAAGTCTGTACAGAAAAATCCATTTCGCAGGAACTGGAACCGCTCTCCCGGCTCTGTTCCCTCAAAAGCAGCCTCCAGCTTGCAATGCTGCATTTCCACCAGAGATTCCGGATTCAGGTTAGAATAGTCTTCTTTCAGCACCTCGTCCCCTTCTTTGATTAGATTCTCATAAAGTCTGACAGTGGCATCTACTGCCGTTGCCGCATCCACCCAATGGATGGTTCCCTTCACCTTACGTCCCTCAAAACCAGAGCCGGACCTGGTAGCCGGGTCATAAGTACAATGTACTTCCGTCACATTGCCATCTTCATCCTTGACAAAATCCGTACATGTAACAAAATATGCATTTTTAAGCCTTACCTCATTGCCCGGAAACAGACGGAAATATTTCTTCGGCGGAACCTCCATGAAATCTCCCCGCTCAATATATAACTCCCGGCTGAAGGAAACCTGTCTGGTTCCCAGCTCTTCATTTTCCTGATTATTTTCAACCTCCAGAAATTCCGACTTACCCTCCGGATAGTTGTCAATCACTAATTTAATCGGGTCAAGCACAGCCATCATACGCTTTGCTTTCATTTTCAAATCTTCCCGGATGCAATACTCCAACATCGCCATATCCGAAACGGAATTTGCCTTAGACACGCCAGATAGCTCAATAAACATTCGGATAGCCTCAGGAGTTACCCCTTTCCGCCGGAGTGCACTGATGGACACCAGACGCGGGTCATCCCAGCCGTCCACTACACCGTCCTCCACCAGCTTCTTAATATACCGTTTTCCGGTAATGACATTCTGCAGATAAAGCTTTGCAAATTCTATCTGTTTTGGCGGATATTCAAATTCCAGTTCCCTGACTACCCAGTCATACAAAGGTCTGTGGTCCTCAAACTCCAAAGTACACAGGGAGTGTGTCACACCCTCAACTGCATCCTCAATTGGATGGGCAAAATCATACATCGGATAAATACACCATTTATCCCCGGTGTTGTGATGTGTCATCCTTGCGATGCGGTAGATAACCGGGTCACGCATATTAATATTCGGTGATGCCATATCTATCTTAGCCCGGAGAACCTTTGAACCGTCTGGAAATTCCCCGTTTTTCATGCGTTCAAACAAATCGAGATTCTCCTCAATGCTTCGGTTCCGATACGGACTTTCCTTACCCGGCTCCTTTAAGGTGCCACGATATTCGCGAATCTCATCCGCAGACAAATCACAGACAAATGCCTTGCCTTTTTTAATCAGCTTAACAGCGCCTTCATACATCGCATCAAAATAGTCAGAAGCATAATATATCTTATCTCCAAAATCAGCTCCCAGCCATTTTACATCCTCCAAAATAGACTCCACATATTCTGACTTTTCCTTCATCGGATTTGTGTCATCAAATCTCAGATTAAAAGTACCATTATACTTTTTCGCTAGTCCGGAATTTAAAATAATGGACTTGGCATGTCCAATATGCAGATATCCATTTGGCTCCGGTGGAAACCGGGTTACAATCTTGTTATATGTGCCATCTTCTAAATCTTTATCCATAATCTGTTCAATAAAATTCTTTGATACTACTTCACCTTCCATTACACTAACTCCTTTTGTGTCATTTTAAGTCTGTCTGGAAATGTTTTCACCAACATTCCACAATTAGTATTACTTTACCATATTTATGCTTTTCCGTCAATTTTCCTGTGAATTTTATGTGATGATTTCAATACAATATTTGATTATTCCGCATTTTTGTTGTATGATGAGAAGAATCACAATTCTACAAGAAAGGAAAATACTATTTTTACGCAATAGTTATATAATTATTATGGCAAAAAATCCAAACCAATCGAATCAGGAAGAATTTGATATTATTGATTTTGACTTAAATGAATATGATGAGGAATTTGAAAAAGAGGAGCAGAAGCTCCGGCTAAAGGAAGAAAAGAAGGCAGCCGCTGCCAAATCCCGGGCTGAGCTGGCAAGAGAAAAACAGAGTGCCCCGCAAAAGGAATTAAAAAATTCTCCTAACCGGGATATGCTCAAGACAATTCTGCTGATTTTAGTTGTAATTGTAATTGCCTGCCTGTTCTTAGGTGTGATTACCTACATCGTAAATCATGTCGGCGGCGGTTCAGACGACAAAAAGAACAAAAAAGACATTACAACAGAATTTAATCAACAGGACAACGATACCACCTCAGGCTCTGATTCTTCCAATGGAGCAAATGACGATTCCGATGATGACCAGAAAAAAAATCTGGAGGATAACATCGGTAAAATTACGGATAAGGTGAATAGTGACAAAAAAACAACCCAGGCTACCACGGAAGCTAAGAAAACAACAGAAGCCACTACAGAAAGTACCACCCAGGCTACCACAGAAGCCACTACGGAAAGTACTACCCAGGCTACTACGGAAGCCACTACGGAGCCTCCTGTTGAAGATAACATAGATGCCCAGCCGGCTGAATAACTATATTATTTACCGTTACCAGATAAGCACTGTCAATTATAAAACATGGAGATTATAATGGATTATAAAGAAAATACTGACGAAGAACTTATACTTCTCATCCAGAAGGGAGATAAGGATGCAACTGAATATCTGCTGAAAAAATACTCTCCTCTTGTAAAGAAATCCATCCGCACCCTTTATCTTATCGGCGCGGATACGGAAGACTTATCCCAGGAGGGCATGATTGGCTTGTTTAAGGCAATTCAAAACTACCAGCCTGATAATTCTGCCTCCTTTTATACCTTTGCAAAGCTCTGCATTGACAGACAGATTTACAGTGCAATCAAGGCTTCCAAACGCAAGAAGCACTCCCCTCTTAATACTTATATTTCCTTTTACAGCAAGGCAAATACAGAGGATACCAAGCTGATTGACAACTTAGAAGCCGGAAATGATTCCAATCCGGAGCATATCGTATTAGACCGGGAAAGCACCATACACATCGAGAATCTCTTAAAAGAACATTTAAGTAAGATGGAAAAAGAGGTGCTGCCTTTGTATTTAGAGGGAATGCCATATTCTGAAATCGCCGCTTTGCTGGGCAAACCAACAAAATCCATTGACAATGCCATTCAAAGAATCCGCGAAAAGGTCAAACGCCTATATTTGCAGTCGGCAAAATAACTTTGTTAAATAATTAAAAAAAACTCTTTACAAGCATATTAATTTTTGATATTATAGACAAGTCGCAAAGACAAGCTGGCGTGGCACAGTCGGTAGCGCACCTCATTGGTAGTGAGGAGGTCACGGGTTCGATTCCCGTCGCTAGCTTTTGATAAAATAAGCGTTAGCCCTTGAAAATAAAGGGCTGGCGCTTATTTTTTTGCTGTGAGATAATGTGTAATATTTTGGAATTATGGTAGTCAAAATGGTAGTCAGAGACATTTTTTAAGGTCTATGGTAGTCAAAATGGTAGTCAAATATCAAGAAAAAACAATGAATAAAATGCAATCAAAATAAAAAAATATACAAAAAATGATTGTATATATAAATCAAATAAATATGCGTATTTTGTACGCATAAAACCATCGACTGATGCGTATAAAATGCGTATAATATCAAGTAGATAAGAAAGGAGTTGATATACGTTTGAAACGCACAGACCTAATTAGAATGCTGGAACAGAATGGATGGTATCTGTTAAGGAATGGTTCTAACCACGATATTTACACCAATGGTGTAAAAAAGAGACAATTCCAAGGCACAGAGAGATAAAGGAAAGGCTGGCAAAGGAAATTATCAAAAGAACAGGAGTGTAACCTCCTGGTTCTTTTGACATACTAATTAGGTTAAAAATTATTACAAAATTGTACGCAGGACTTAGGAGGCAAAAACATGGAAACGGTCGTGACGATAGGAGGTAGATGGTAATGACAGCAGTATACCCTGTTATTTTGACAAAAGATGGGGATGGATATTTTGTTACCATTCCTGATTTTGAAATTAACACAGAGGGGAACAACTTAGAAGAAGCTATTTTTATGGCAAGAGATGCAATTGGAATAAACGGAATACAGCTTGAAGATGAGGGAGAAAACTTGCCGGAACCATTTTCACATGAATATAAAAAAGAAAATGGTGATATTGAAACATTGGTAGATGTTGACTTTACTGAGTATAAAAAAAACATGATAATAGAACCGTAAAGAAAAATTGTACAATACCATATTATTTGAATGTAGAAGCTGAAAAAGCTGGAATAAACTTTTCACGGTTACTGCAGGAAGCTCTACGGCAGAAGCTCAATTGCTAACTTGATTAGGTTTCTAATATAATGGTTGTACAAACGTATATTGCAAAAATAGAAAAGAGGAATACTTCTATCGTGGGAAGTATTCCTCTTTAACATTATAACATTGCAAATATGATTAATAATTTGCTAAAAAAAATTCTAACTTACTTGTTGAATATTATAAGGTTTCGGGCTTTTTTCATCCGGCTACTTTACCTGCAGTCTTTGTCTCACAATCTCATATGCCAGTACTCCGGCAGCCACGGAGGCATTCAGGGAATCGATATCTCCTTTCATTGGGATGGATGCCACATAATCACATTTTTCCTTCACAAGACGGCTGACTCCATTTCCCTCATTTCCAATAACCAGACCTATCGGTCCTGTCAGATTGTGGCGGTACATCACTTCCCCATCCATATCTGCACAGACAAACCAGATTCCCTCTTTCTTTAAATCCTCAATTGTTTTTGCAATGTTTGTCACCTTTGCCACCGGCGTATAATTGATTGCCCCGGCTGACGCTTTTACTACGGTAGCCGTAAGCCCTGCAGCACGGCGCTTCGGAATAATCACACCATGTGCTCCGCAGAGATTTGCTGTACGGATAATTGCTCCCAGGTTATGCGGGTCCTCCAGCTCATCCAATAAAAAGAGAAACGGCGGCTCCCCTTTTTCTCTTGCCGCCTGCAGGATATCCTCTACCTCTGCATACTCATAGGCTGCTGCCTGGGCAATAACCCCCTGATGCTTCCCTGTTGCTGACATCTGGTCGAGACGCTCCTTCGTCACATAATTAACAATGGTATCCTGCTTTCTTGCCAATGTCTTAATGGTATTGACAGCGCCGTCATGGCAGCCATCCAGCACATATAATTTATCAATGGTTTTACCGGAACGGAATGCCTCTGTAACCGCATTTCTTCCTTCAATTGTATACTCCTCGTAACGCATTTTTAACTCCCTTTTTTGTCTGTTATTTTTCGTTCTCCAGCACTTCCAGGCTCATCTTAACAACATCTGTCAGCCGCAGAAAATCCTCTTTTAAATATAAGTATCCAAGCAGCGCCTCAAAGCCGGTGGCATTTCTGTAATCAATCGTTGATGCATTCTTTGCCTTTGTATAGGATTTTGCATTTCTTCCACGTTTGTACACCGCCTGCTCCTCCTCCGTCAGCCGGTCATGGATAGCCAGTATCATTCTTGCCTGGGCAGGGGCACACACAATCTTACTGACATCTCTGTGGTATTTATTCACCTGCTTGTTAACCCTGCTCACCGCAATGGTTCTCACAATTACATCAAAGACACTGTCTCCAATATATGCCAGTGCAAGCGGGGAATAGCTTTCCGGACTGCCATGCTCAAGCCGGAAGCAATCCTTAAAATACTGAAAATTATCTATGCTCTCTTCCATTTAACACCCTCACGCGTATCCTCTAAAATTATACCTTGTGCTGCCAGGGTATCACGTATCTCATCTGCCCTCGCAAAATTCTTTGCCTTTCTGGCTGCCTGCCGTTCCTCAATCAAAGCCTCAACATCTGCATCCAGAATCTCTTTTTCTGTCTTGGTTATAATTCCCAATACATCGCAGAGCCTGCCGATGGTATCATACACTTCTGCAATGACAGACCTTGCATTATCAGAAGAAATACTGCTGTTCGCCAGCTTTACCAGCTCAAAAATAACAGAAATGGCATCTGCTGTATTCAAGTCATCCTCCATGGCATTCTCATATTTCACTACATAATCGGAAACCTTTGAGAGAAGCTCCTTCTCTTCCTGTGTCGCTTCTCTTTCCTGTGCCGCCCCTGCCGCATCCTCCAGCCTTGACATGGCATTTAAAATACGCTCCAGAGAAGCCTTGGAAGCTTCCACAAGGGTATCAGAAAAATTAAGAGGGCTTCTGTAATGGGCACTCAGCATAAAGAAACGGATGACCTGCAGCGGATATTTCTTTCCTATATCCCGGATGGTAAAAAAGTTTCCAAGGGATTTGGACATTTTCTCGCCGTCAATCTTTAAAAATGCATTGTGCATCCAATATCTCGCAAACTCCACATCATTTGCCGCCTCACTCTGGGCAATCTCATTTTCATGGTGTGGAAAAATCAAATCCTCACCGCCTGCATGGATATCAATAATGTCACCAATGTATTTTTTTGACATAACCGAACACTCCAGATGCCATCCAGGTCTTCCCTCTCCCCAAGGAGATGGCCAGGAGGGTTCTCCCTCCTTCTTTGGTTTCCAGAGAACAAAATCCAGGAAATCCTCCTTTTCATCCTCTCCGGCAACCTTAATATCTCTATGTCCGGCCTCTAAATCATCTATATTCTTCTTTGAAAGCTTACCATAGCCCGGAAAGCTTCTGGTCCTGAAGTATACCGTTCCATTTACTTCATAGGCATGCCCCTTGTCAATCAGGGTCTTTACCATTTCAATCATGTCCGGGATTTCCTCTGTTGCCTTTGGATGTGTGGTTGCCTCCAGCACATTCAGGGCTTCCATATCCTTCTTTACCTCTTCAATATAGCGTTCTGAAATCTCAGCGGAGGTGACGCCCTCCTCCAGCGCACGCTTGATAATCTTGTCATCCACATCCGTAAAGTTGGATACATAATTCACATCATAGCCCTTGTACAGTAAATATCTTCTAAGTGTGTCAAACACAATCATCGGGCGCGCATTGCCAATATGAATATAGTCATATACGGTCGGTCCGCACACATAAATTCCCACTTTATTTTCATTAATCGGAACAAATTCCTCTTTGCTCCTTGTCATTGTATTATAAATTTTCATGCTTTCATTCCTTTCTGGACATGCTTATTAGCGGTCAAAGCAGCTTACGCTTTACCAGCCCACAATTAGTATATTTTTTACCGTTTCTTTTGTCAATGCATATTTCCCAATGGTTTTATAAAATCACACCACCTCTGCAAAAAAGACCTTGTTTTGCCGCTTTTCCTTCCGGTTAAAGACATAATCCGCCAGTCCTGCGGCTGACATGGTAACGCTCTCCCCATAGCTGCAATTTTCGGGCAGTTCACCCTGCCTGGTTATCCGGATGCCGCCATCCCTTTTCTCAAAAAAATACCAGCCGGTATTTTCCGGCAGAATAAAATCCTCTACCCGGAGAATTTTTTTCTGTTCAGCAAAGTCCCGGAAATCCTCCTGGAATAAATGCATAAATGTCTTCACATGCACAACCCTGACCATAAACGGAAAGGAATCTACAACCAGAACCTCCCCCAGACTGTGCCTTTTTGCATATTCCATCTGCACAGCATTATATGCATTGCTGTAAAACACATGCTGTTCCACATACATCCTGCCTGATTCCACGCCGTATGCAAAAAAGCCCAGAAAATGTTTGCTGTCTTTCTTTCCGTCAAAGCAGAATACCACATTTCCTCCCTGACACTGCTTCTCCTTACAGAGCAAATCAAAATACGCCTGATTATGTATGGCAAAAACAGCATATCTGTCTTGCAGCCGCCTGTGGATATCACAAAACAGCTCCTGCCGTTCCTCCTCTGTAAAGCATTGGAACAGCTCCCCATATGTGGCAAACTGAAGCCGCTCTGTATCTATTACATCCGGTATATTGTGTTCCGGAAGCCTGTACTCTGCCTTTTCTGTAATAGCTGTAAATGAAAAGGGTTCATAATACCTTACATCTGCCGGCATCAGATATGTGAAGGGCTGTCTATGGCTGTACAGCTCTCCAAGCGCCTGCTTCATAAGTGCCGCCATAATTCCCTTCCGCCTTTTTTCTCTTGCAGTCCCCACTCCCACTATATAAAAAAGAGGCATACGCTTTTTCTTAACCTGGCAAAGATAGGGATTTAAATGCAGCATTCCTGCATCCTCCACCTGGTAGACTGTATTTTTTGTATACACATTGGTAAAATAAAAATCTTCATACTCCGGCGTATCTGCAAAGCATTCCCTCCAGAGCTTCCGGAGTGAAGCCTCCGCCAGCATTTTATCCTCCGGCGTACATATTTTGTTTATACTGTATGCATTCTCTGTCTGTTTCAATGTTACTCCTTATACCTCGGGCAGCCCTGACAGCCGGCGCAGCTTTGCTGTGTCTGCTCTAACACATCATTGTAATCATAATTTGCCACCGTCTCCAGCAGACAGACTGCCTGGGAGCTGATGCCATCCCCATTTCCGGTAAAGCCCAGGCCCTCCTCTGTTGTCGCCTTGATGTTAACCTGGTTTTCTTCTATTCCCAATGTTTCCGCAATTGTTACCACCATATCCGGAATAAACGGCGCCAGCTTAGGGCGCTGTGCAATAACAGTGGCATCAATGTTGCTGATAATATACTGCTTCTCATCCAGTAAATTTTTCACATGCCGGAGCAGTTCTATACTATTCGCCCCTTTATATGCCTCGTCTGTATCCGGAAAATGTTTCCCGATATCCCCAAGGGCGGCAGCTCCAAGCAGTGCATCCATAATAGCATGGGTTAACACATCTGCATCAGAATGCCCCAGCAGTCCCTTCTCATAAGGTATATTCACACCACCTAATATTAATTTTCTTCCCTCTGTCAGCTTATGGACATCATATCCCATTCCTATCCGCATTGTATATCCTCCTGTCTGTTCTATTTCTCCTTTAAATATTCTAATAAAAATTCATACACACGTTTTGTCGAAGAAATGCTTAACCGTTCTGCTGTGGTATGAATATCCAGAATATCCGGACCCAGCGACACGCAATCCAAATCCTTGATTTTCCCAGCCAGCAGACCACACTCCAGTCCTGCATGAATCCCCTCTACCACCGGCGCTTTTCCATACATTTTCTCATACAGTGCTGTCACCTTCGGGCGCACCACCGATTCCTCCTTGTACTCCCATGCCGGATATTCACCCTGCCGCTTTGTCTCACCGCCTAACGCCCTGACAAGACTCTCCACCCGGGATGCCGTATAGTGCTTTTTGGTTGTCACACTGCTCCGGATTGCATGCTGTAAAAATAAATGGTTCTCCTCCAATTTCAGGATTCCCAGATTCAGGGAAGTTTCCACCAGACCCGGGACAGACATACTCATTCCCTGGACGCCATTTGGAAGTACCATCAAAAGGGTAAGCACCTTAAAGAGACTGTCCTGCGTCAGGGCAGCACGGGATTTCGTACCCTGTTCTTCCAGCCGGAGTGTAATGCCCGAATCCGCCCTGGCATACTCCGATTTTAAAACGGAATCCAACATCTGGCATGTCTCCCAAAGCAAGCCGGTATCTGACTGCTCCACTCCAATCTGAGCCGCAGCCTCCAACGGAATCGCATTATCCTTTTTACCGCCTTCCATGGAATACAGGGCAAAGGAAAGCTTATGCTGTATTTCATAAAGCACCCTGCCAAGTATCAGACTGGCATTTCCCCTCTCCTTGTCAATCTCACAGCCGGAATGTCCTCCCTGCAGACCTGTCACGGACAATTCATACCATACCAGCTCCCGGGACTCTTCTCTTTCCACAGGCAGAACAGACTGGGTTGACAAGCCGCCTGCACAGCTGCTTAAGAAAATCCCCTCCTCCTCCGAGTCCAGATTCAGCATCCGGCTGCCCTTCAGCATAGATAAGTCAATCCGGTTTGCACCCTCCATACCTACTTCTTCGGAAACCGTAATGATATACTCAAGGGGTGGATGGGAAATGGAAGCATCATCTGCAATCGCCAGCATATACGCCACTGCAATGCCATCATCCCCTCCTAATGTGGTATCCTTTGCCGTAACATAATCGCCCTCAATCCGGAGTTTAAGACCATCCTTTTCCATATCAATATCCGCATCCGGCTTTTTTTCGCAGACCATATCCATATGCCCCTGTAAAATCAGGGGTTCTTCCTGCTCACGTCCGGCACTGGCAGGTACCAGCATTACCACATTATATAAATCGTCCTGGTAAACCTTAAGCTCCCGCTTTTTTGCAAATTCCACCAGATAATCACTGACTGCCTTTTCATGATAAGAGCCTCTTGGAATTTTACTGATTTCCTCAAAAAAGTAAAAAACGCCATGTGGTTCTAATTCTGACAATACGCCCATTTTTTCTCTCCTTTTCCAAGCCGTTCCGATTAGTTCTTTCCTTTTCTTTCCATAAAGTATACCATAGTTGCAATCAAAATACCAAAGAAAACAATTCCTCCTGCATTTCCAAGATAAAAAGTACCTGAGAGATTAATTTTTTCCAGTAAATTGGTGGTTCCAACCGGTATCATTGCAAAAACTGCCAGCAAAATTCCCACCAGGCCTTCCCCGGCAATCATACCGGATGCATAGAGAATTCCCCTCTCCCTCGCTTTCTCGCTGCGTTTCTCATAAATCAGACGAAGAATTCCTCCCGCCATAATCGGAACCTGTCTCTTATACACATCTCCGAGCCCACGAGACTCGACGTCATCTCGT
>UQXF01000028.1 GCA_900544905.1 uncultured Clostridium sp. | reverse complement strand
CATACGAGATGACGTCGAGTCTCGTGGGCTCGGAGATGTGTATTAGCGACAGTCTATATATAGTTTTATTTTTTCTCATTATATAAAAATCACTCCCATATGGCTCCGTTTAATTTCTGAAATAATTCCAGATACTGCCGTTCCACTTCTTCAAATGGCACAAATTCTTCCGAAAAACAGCTTTTCATCTCCGGCTCTTCCCTGTCGGAGGACTCATTTAACAATTCCAGCAAATCAAAATAAAGCATATCCTTATCTATTGCCTTTACCAGCTTCTCTTCCTCCTCCGTCAAAGGACTGCCAAGATATTTTTCATAAATAATCTCCAGCATCTGCCGTTCCAGCTCTTCATAAGCCGGCATGGATTTTTTAAAGGGACCCGGCACATCCGAAAGATACGCTTCACTGGCATCATGCAGCAGGCAGGCAAGGCAGACCCGTCTGCTATAGCCTCTCGCCTCTGCCTCCATTGCGCAGTTAATACAATGCTGCCCAACAGAGAAAAAATGCTTTACATGTCCATTCCCTCTGCATATCAGAGACAGGGCATGGGCAATATCCTCGATGTAAAGCTTATCCGCTTCCGGCTGTAACGGATAAAAATGGATTCCGCTATAGGTTGTAATATAGTCTGACATGTATCTAATAATCCTCTCTTTAAAAGAAGCTCCCTTCTGATTCAAACAATACCTCGCTTCCAGCTCGGTGTCGCAACGCTCGCCATCCCTCACCTCGCTTCCAGCTCGGTGTCGCAACGCTCGCCAAATAAAAGTGCTAACGCACTTTTCTAAGATAATAAAAAAGCACAGCCTGGAATGCAAGCATTCCATTCTGCACTTTTTATTATCTTAACAAAAGCACAAAGTGCTTTTGCCTGGCTCACTGTTCTGCGCAGATTACTTTAATGTAACCTTAGCGCCTTCAGCCTCTAACTTAGCCTTAATGTCATCAGCCTCTGCCTTAGAAGCGCCCTCTTTAACAACCTTAGGAGCTCCATCAACAACTTCCTTAGCTTCCTTAAGACCTAAACCAGTTACCTCACGAACAACCTTGATAACCTTAACCTTATTAGCGCCAACCTCTGTTAACTCTACGTCAAACTCATCCTTCTCAGCTGCTGCTTCTCCACCTGCTGCTGCGCCTGCTGCTACAACTGCAACGCCTGCTGCTGCAGATACGCCGAACTCTTCCTCACAAGCCTTTACTAAATCGTTTAACTCTAAAACACTTAACTTCTTAATCTCTTCGATAAATTCCTGAGTAGTCATTATTCTAATTCCTCCATTATTTAATATTTGATGATAACATCATTCTACACTATGTTACAAAGCACATAAATCCTATGCCTCTGCTGCACCATCCTGCTGCTCTGCAATCTGCTTGATAACTCTTGCAAAGTTTGCGATTGGTGACTGAATACTTCCAAGTAACTTGGAAAGTAACTCTTCTCTTGAAGGGATGCTGGAAATGGTCTTGATACCAGCCTGGTCATAATAAGTTCCCTCTACAACACCAGCTTTAATCTCCAATGCTTCTGCCTCTTTTGCAAACTTAGCAAGAATTCTTGCAGGAGCAGTTGCATCTGTCTTAGAGATAGCGATTGCATTCGGTCCTTCCAAATCATCCTTTAAAGATTCAAACTCTGTACCTTCAATTGCAAAACGCACCATTGTGTTCTTATATACCTTATATATAACACCAGCTTCTCTCAATTCCTTACGAAGTCTGGTATCCTGTTCTACAGTAAGACCACGATAGTCAACTATTACAGCTGATTGTGCATCCTGAAGCTGAGCTTTAATCTCTTCAACAATTGGTTGCTTTAATTCAATCTTTGCCATCGTTTCTGCGCCTCCTTATTATATTAATGACTGCGCGATATCGAACCTTTTCTATCTTACGGCTATCTAAGCTTTCATAAAAAGAAAAGCTCCATGTCCAAAGACATAGAGCGAAACGTCATTCATACGATTCTTCCTCGGTAGGCGCTGTGCTTACACCAAATGGTACCTACTGTCTTCGGCAGTTCATCGCTAAGTACTTTACCATACAACATGTAACGTGTCAAGCATTTTTTACTAAATAAATGATACATATTTGTATAATATTCTACTTTTTTACACTAGACATGAAATTTTTTCTATATTATAATAAAAATAATTATATCCTAATCAGTTTCAAAGGATTGAACTGATTTTATGATTTTCCATTAAGGCTTATTTTTCCAGGGAAGGAGGTAAATAATATGCTGAATCTGAATAACGTCTATAATTATTATGGTTCACAGGTAATCGCTCCCAAAAGCAGCCGGTCTGCTTCTCACAAGAAAGACGATTTAAAAGCAATATACAATAATATGGTCAGGCAGAACCAGCACTCACCATTATATAAATTTACCTTCTCCGATGCAACCCAGGCCTATGCCATCGGTATTAAGGAGGCTGCCATGGCTTTAGAATCCGAGAGCAGATTACTGGGAGGACAGGATGATAATGTATTTACACAAATGACCGCCGTATCCGATAACGAAAATGTTGTTTATGCTTCTTTAAATGATTCCGAGGCAAAAGAGCTTCCCGAAAAGCTGTCCGTACAGGTTCGCACATTAGCCAAGGGACAAACCAACGTAGGCACTTATCTTCCCGCAGGGGAGACCTTGTTTCCTGCAGGAGATTATTCCTTTGGCATTGCAGTAGGGCATAACAAATACACATTTCAGCTTACCGTACACGAAGGCGATACGAACCAGCAGCTTCAACGTAATCTTGCCGCCTCCATTAACGAAAATAATATCGGGGTACGGGCAAGTATAAGAAATAACCGCGTAGACGGAACCTGCGCTTTTGTACTTCGTTCAGAAGCATCCGGCTTACCAAAGGATGATGACTTATTCTTCCGGTTTGACGAGACCTATCTGGAAAATGATATAACAAGCCTGTTAGGCATTGACAACATTGATGAGGCACCCACCAATGCAGAATTTTACATCAATGATACCCTGCATACCTCAATCAGCAACCGAATCTCTATCAACCATTCCATTGATATTGATTTGCTTTCCACCAGCGAGGAGCCAGTCAATGTCTATTTAATTCCGGATGAGGAAAAGATATCCGATAAGCTGACAGATTTTATCAATTCTTATAACCAGCTAATTGATATTGCAAGAAACGGCTCCAGCCAGAAGGGAGCCACCAAGCTTTTCCGGGATATTACAGGTATTGCCAGACGCAATCAGAAGGCTTTGGAATCCGCAGGACTTACAGTTGATGAAAACGGCTATATGAGCCGCTCCAGTGAAGCCGACAGTGCACAGATTCAGTCTTTGTTCGATGAAGAGCTCTCCGGCTTCCGGAAGGATATCGAACGGACAACCGATAAAATGACCCTGAATCCTTTGCATTATATTGACAAAATCGTAGTTACCTACCCGAATACTACCGGAACCTACCCGAATCCCTATATTCCGTCAAAATATTCTGGACTTCTATTTAACGATTATGCTTAGGAAGCATACATACTAACATATCCTGACAATCAACACAAGGCTTTCGAGGCTGCCTCAGCAATATACTGATATGGCAGCCTCTCTTTTATGTTTACTCCACCACCTGTTTCGCCGCTAAATCCAGCCTGTTAAGAAACGGAAGGAAGTCTGACTCCAGACAATCTGCCACCATTAACGTATCTCCCCCGCTTAATGAATCTCCCAGATTCTTAACCGCCGTTATCATTGATTTTTTATCAATATAGTTCCCTTTTTCATTAATCAGGGACATGCATTGGTTGAATACTTCAATCTCCCAGTTTATTCCGTTAATCACATCATTTAAAAATGTATTGGTATCCTCCTGTCCTTCCGTCCTCAATTCCTCAATTAATATCTGCAGTGCCGGAATCAGGTTATCACTGTAAGCAATCAGTTCTTTTAACACTTCCCGCTGAAGCTGTTCTCTTTCTTCCATGCTACTTCCTCCTTCTTTCCTGTAACCTGCGTCTGATTTCTGCCGTCTCCTCTTCCAGACCCTTAAATCCGGAGCCCGGATTGTGTAACAACAGCTGCTTGGAATGCTTCTCCATATTCTGGCGCAGCCGCTCTCTTGCCGCCTCTATTTCAGCAATTGTCTCCATCCACTGTTCCCGGCGCCTGCTCTGTGCTTCCTTCCGGTATTCTCCAATCTGGTTTTTGCTCTCTTCGATAGATTCATTAATCTTATCCCGCTGCTCAGCCAGCATGTCCTCCAAACGCTTTTTTAAATCCTCTGCCTGAATAATCAAAGAGCGCAAATCCATAGCCTCTCTGAATGCATTTGTAAAGTCATATACCATGCAGATAGTGATGATAAAGGTTATAATGCTGACAACCTCCTGATTCCAGCTGTTTACCAGCTTTACTACAGGCTTATGCACCACATATACCATTAACAGGCTTAAGAAACCCCAGGCAATTGTTGACACCAGACAAATATGTCCCTGAAACTGGATTTTCCGGTGGCTGTAATCCCAATACCGCACTTTAAAAAGCTTAAGCATTACCACCCCGGTAAAATACTCCAGAATTGTAGCTGTAATTGCACCTGCAAAATAAACTGCCACAGGGTACTGCTGAAATGGCAGGGTTACCAGCAAAATAACAACGGCACCGCTTCCATACAGGGGCAGCCACGGTCCCTTCATAAATCCCCTGTTAATCCATTTTCTGTTTGAAAGAGATACATAGGTAGACTCAAATATCCACCCGCAGATACAATAAAAATAAAAGTAAACTAACCAGTTGTTAAAATGAAACGACATGTATTTTCAATCCTTCCTTATCCTTTGCTATATATTTTCCAGAATATTATTTTGATTATATAATATAACCTGTTTTTTTACAACAAAATGAATGTTGGAAGATAATAGAATTGTGAATGCTAACGTGTTTATCCACAGGCTTTTTAAGATTCAAGAAAGATTTCCACAATCAGACGGCTTGCATCTGCTGCCTGCTCGCCATTTAAATATACATCTGCAACTGCTTCCGCCACAGTTTCAGAATAAGAAATTCCTCCATCTGCCTGAAGCCCTCTGGCATATCCGGAAATACTTGCCTGAAAATCCTCCAGACTCCCTTCATGACCACATTTGATTATCCAGTGTTCATAAGCTGTCTGCAAAATTTCCCGGGGTACCGTCTGATTGACCTTCAGAGAGTCCGAATAATATTTCCAGTATGCATCTGCATTCTCCTCTGTTACATAACATCCGGCAAAGCCAAATTTTTCGGCAGTATAAACATCCAGCAGATGATGTCCCAATTCATGAACCACAATGGAGGAAATATTAGAATTCGCCGGCCAGTGGCCAATGGAAGTCTGCTCCTCACATGTCTTAAGCATCCGTTCCCTTTTTAGAAATTTTCCAGCTCCTAAAATGATTTCTCTCTTAACAACAAAGGGACAATTGCCGGATTCCCCATTTATGATAAATTCTTTTGTACGTGTTAGCGCTGTATCACCAAAATTTCCCAGATTGCCAATTGTTATATTGGTGAGTGTTCCCTGCAGCTGGGGATATGTCTCATACATATATGCAAATGCAACATTTACATCCTTTGCCGTTTCCAAATCCATTTCTCCCAGATTCACCGCCAATATAGCATAATCCTGTTCCATCTGAAGCTCAATCTGCTCTACTTCCGGGTTGGAATAATTTTTTCTCTGCAATACACCATAGTCCACAATAGCCTGCCTGGCAGCCTCCTCAGATGTTATATATGTATTATACTCCTCGTCACATTCCACCACTGTGACCATACCCTTTTTCAGAGAATCCGGGCTCCATGTCTGGTTTTCTTCGGATGATTTATCTGGAACTGACTGTTTTTCAGATGTGGAAGTAATTTCACCGTTCTCTGTCCCGGATGATATGTCCGTCTCCCTTACACAGCCGCTCAGAATGTAGAAGAGCAAAATCAGCAAAATTTTGTACAGCTTTTTTCTTGTCATGGATAAAGTAAACATCCTTTTACCTTTCTCAAAACGATTCCATTTTCACTCAATTAAATACAAAGAAATCCCTTATGCTATTAAAATCTAAGCCCTTATCTCCTATGCTGTCTAACTGTACTGTATAATACACATCATTATTTACATCACAAAAGGCTTCAATATAATTGTATTTCTCATCATTATAAACATAAGAATACGTACAGTAATATACGGTTTTTCCATCAACCGTTTCTGTCCGCATCTCCGCACCATTTTCTTCATTTGCTCCCACCGCTACATTCGCAAAATGTTGTGCATCTTCTCCCTCTGCCTCATATAGGCATACCAATACATCAGAGTCTGCTCCATCAAAGCATTCCGTTGCGGAGTACTCATCTTCAAAGGCAGATGTGGAATAATATCCCGCTGCAACCTTATAATTTACTGTTACCCCATTTAATGTGAGGGAGCTGTTTTCCTTTGCCTCCCCAAGCACGGCGCTAAACCGGGCACTTATATCCTCCGCCGTAGAATTGGGTTTATCGGTCACCTCGGCTGACTCTGCAATGGAGGCAAACATCTGAATCAAATCCTCATCCGATACGGAATCCGATTGAACAACAATCTGGCCGCCTAAATGCGTCTTATGGTCCGGCACATCTGCATAGCATACGATTTCATCCTCTCCAGCCAGCCGAATCTTAAAATACGTATAAAGATTTCCGTTAATCTCTATCTGTTCCACCTCCTGAAGCAGGGTTGCTCCGGCATCCACAGCAGTACCTGTTAACGAATCCGTATCCTCCAGCAGTTCATCATATGGTCTTCCCTTCACCGTAATGCGCAGCTGGAAAACATCTGACATATATACAACCGGTCCCACATCCTCCGCATACATACAGGCATAATCAGAAGGAACCAAAAACTCATATCCATCAATGACAATGTTTGCTCCTTCTGCATCAGATGGCGGAACGGAATCCTCCTCCAGTGAATTCTTCACTAATTCGATATCACCCTCTGTTACCTTGTTTGAGGACTGCTGTGACGATTTTCCACTACTCTTAATAATATGCCCTATTGCAAGAGCCGCCATAATAAACATTACCACTACTGCAATGCTTAATATTCCAATTAATATTTTACCTCTCTTATCCATCCAGATACCCCTTTTCTATCCAAGTGGATTTCTTTACACTTCAAAAACAAACTCCACATCTGACAACCGGATACAATCTCCACCCTTAATTTTTACAAACTCACCAGGCATAGCCTGTTCACCATTCACATATGTATGATTCGTAGAATTATTATCCAAAATAAAAAACTCTGTCCCTTTTCTCATAATATCCGCATGATGCCGGCTAACCGTTGTGTTATTTTCAATTCCATAATCCATTCCCTCTATATTCTGACCGATACGGAAAATAACATTGGATATCGGTATCTCCTGTTTTGTATCCAATCTTATTAGTTTTGCATATACAACATTGCCAATTCCATCTCCGCTGCCCTTATTACCGATATTACGCAATTGTTTGATTTTACCCTTTATTCTAATATTAATTGCCAGAAAAACCAAAATCCCAGCTAATAATATAACTTGAAAGACTCTGACCGGATAATCCTTTTTATGCAATTTATTTTTATATTTATTCATATTTTCTATTGCTAAAGCATATTCATCATATGTAGGATTTTCTTTCGAGCTCACCTCAATTGCCGATGTAATTGCCGTCTTCAGCTTATCAATGGATTTCTTTGTATATACATCACTTTGTACTGCCAGACTTTCACATTCCAGCAGTAATTCATTCAATTCCTTTGCAATATCATCTGTCACTTCGTTATAATGGTTACTTGTATCTGTTCCCTGATATCCCACTCCCAGCACATCCAGCACATCTTTTATGCCGTCCACCGGTTTCACATACAGCGTACCTTCTTTTATCAAAAGAACTCCCACTACATATCCATCTGCATCAAACACCGGACTTCCGATATTTCCGCTCTCTGGCTGATAGTCAACTGTAATTTCATCCTCCTCAATAGCAGATACCATGGTAGCTGCCTGCTGCAAATTCAAATCCGACAGGGTAGTCTGCCCAAAAATATCTTCATTTCCCCCATATCCCATAATATATAACTTATCATTTTGTCTTACCGATGCACTTTCGCCTAAACTTAAGCCGGTTACTCCATTAATGTTATTTTCCAATCCCAATACTACAAAATCTTCGCCATTTTTTGCATCGCCAACATTCACCGTCACCGTTGTACCGACTTCTAAGACAATATCCACGCAGGTTGTCAAATTCTCTTCCACCGACAAACCATTTTGCCGTACAATCTTATTGAGCAGCTCCGAATCCATATGAATCAACTGGTTACTGGTTACCACATATTGACCATTCGCTGCATCTCCTATCAATACACCTGTTCCCTGACGAACATAATACGAGTTTTCTTTATCATCCTGCAGATATACCACTAATCTGGCAACACCTGACTGCTTATCCATCACATTTTGGGGAATCTCTAACCCTGCGCTTTCAATACCTTTTTCTTCTGTTGCATACACATACCAGTCTATATGAAAACACAATAGCAGGAATATTATAATGATTCCTGTTAATATTCTGATATAATTTTTATTTTCTTTTGTCATGCCATCCCGTCCTTATACATAAAATTGTACAGAAGCACTGCCCCTGTACAATTTCATTGCAAATTATCTAATTAAAAGAATTAATAAGAAACTACATCTGTTGCCAAAGCCTGCGCAATCTGCTGGTTCTGCTGTTCTACCTTGTTGTACTCTGCGGCAATCTGGTCCAGGTCTGTATCATATTCACTAATCATTTTAAACATCTGGTTCATATCCTCTTCCAACTTGTTAAACTGGTTCTTATATGCTGTAGCTGCATCACCTTCCCATACCGAACCGTTGATTGCTTTAATCTCATTCAGCATATTGTCTGTGGTTGTTTTAACCTGCTTAGCTACTGCCTTAAACTGATCACTAATTGATTTTAATTTACTAGAATTTACCTGTAATGTTTCCATACTCTATTCATCCTTTCTATTATTCCTCTTTACTACTTGCTTGAACGTGTCTTAGCAATCTGAACATTTGTCTTCTCTGCCTTCTCATACGCTTTTACAATCTGCTCCAATGCCTGGGTATATTTCTGAACCAATGCATGGAACTTATCAAAGCATGCAGAGTCTTTGGTATATGTAGCATTAAATGCATCTGCTGCATCACCCTTCCACTGTCCCATTAACTGTTTTTCAATGGACTCCAGTCTTTTGATTTCTGAGTTAAACTTTGCATTGTCCTGTTCCAATTTTTCTTTTTTTGACTTCAGTGCTGACGATGTCAACTTAATCGTACTTGCCATAACGATTTCCTCCTTAAAATTAAATATTATATATTACCTGCATATCAGGCATTATATTTTCCTACTTAGATTTTGACTTCGCTGCTGCCGCCGCCCTCTCCCGGGCAATCCGGAGTGCTGTCATCTCTCCATCATAGATGGTCTTTGCCATGGACTTAATTGCGCCAGCTACCCTTTCAATATCATCTGCCGAATCCGCAATCTTATCTTTTAACTTGTTTCCTTTATTGATGAATTTTACAGAATTATCCCCATCCCAATTCTTATCAATTGTCTTAATACTATCTGCCAAACTATTATTAGCAACCTTACGGACTTCTTTTGCAACGGTCATCAAATCATCCGCCTGACCCATTGCTTTTTTATAATTAAAAATTATTGTTGCTTCATCTGCCATAACGAACCTCCTTAAAACGATACAACATCTGTTGGCAATGCAGTAGACAGCTGCGATACTGCACTTTCAACCTCTTCGTAAACGCCTGCCATCTGCTCCAGGTCAGTTGGATGTTCTCTTAACCGCTTAATAATCGTACCAAAATCATCCTTCAGCTTTAGATATGTCTGAATATGCCGGTCACTGGCATCCCCCTGCCAGTATTTTTTTGTTCCCGTAATTAATCGGTCAATCTCTTTCATATCCTTTTCAATTGAATTTATTTCCTTCGTAATTTTATTAGATTTCTTCTTAAGCTCCTCCGGCTTAACCTTTAATGTAATTGAAGACATATCCTACCTCCTCTAAACAGAAATACTGTCAATCAGGCTTGAAACCTTATTCTCACAGCTGTTATATTCTTTTGTTGCATTATTTTCATAATTAATAATGCTCTGTATACCCTCACATATCAGCTCCAACGCTTTAATGTCATCCTGAAATGCTTTATTAAATGCTTTATTTGCATCACCTGTCCACATTCCATTAAGCTGGGTAACATCACCCTCCATTTCAGTCATTTTTTTCTTGATATCCTTCAATGACTGACTGATTGATTCTGTATCCCGCTTAAGTGATTTCGTATTAACCTTAATCTTAGAGACTGCCATATTGTACCTCCATTTCTATATTATCTTTATGTTGTAATTATTTAATATCTGTTTCACAGGCTCTATATTGATTCGCTTTAAGGCTGAATCACCGCCAAATGTATCCGAAAAGCCGCTAATCATATTTTTTTCTGTACTTTCATAGCATCTCACAATATCTGCCAAAGTCTCTCTATACCTCTTGATTGAACAATAGCCCTCTTCCAGCTCATCAAGAATTTTCTTTAGCTCCCGCTTATCAGCCGTATCCTGATTTATACTATGATAATTATAATATACCGTTTCGCATGCTTTCACCTGCTTCTTATAAGCCAATTCAGCAACCTGCAATTCGTCTATGATAACTCTCATTTTATTAATTGAAATTTCCATCATAACCACCTTGCTTCTTGCTTTGTTTTTCGATGTACTCACTATATCATAACTTTTGGAATTTTTTTAAAAATCGGACAGACAACCAGTTTTTAGGATGAACAACCAGTTTTGATGGTAATAATTGCAATTACAAGCATTGCAGCTATACCATATACAACCGGCTTCCATTAATAATTCCATTCTCACTTAATGTCGTATTTCCATCCAAAACCTTCGCCTGTTCTGCTGAACACAGAAAAAAATTCTCTGAAGCAGCATTTATTTCCGTCTTGTATTTTTTACACATCATTTCACTGATTTCCTGAACAACATTTGTAATTTTAGCGGTTTCATCTATTCGAAAGTCAAAAGTTTCATCCAGCGATGGAATATAAATATCAACTAAAATCATATATTAACACCTCCTGTATCATGCCAATTACAGCCTGCAGTATTTCCTGCTTTCCGGAAATCTCTTTTGTTTTCTTTTCCGGCCCATAATCATAAATTTTCTGTGCTTCACTTCCCTGCATCCAGACAATCCGCCGTTTTACTTTTCCTGTATCCCTTGAGGCTGCCTCAAAGAGTGCTAGTACATTTCCCAGCTTATCAAGCTCTCTTTGCTGGAGAATATCTCCACTGTTTAAAATCATATCCAGCACATTATCCTCGTCCAGCACGGGGCGGTAACCTCTGCCCTTTCCCGATACATCATCCACAAGAAAATCCATGAGCTCTTCTTCCAGAATACTGTAGAGCCGGAACGCATCCTCTCCTGTCATTAACTGCTCTGCTGCTGCCAGCGTCCGTCCAATATATATCACCTTAAGGGTTGGTATTCCTGTAAAGCTTCTCACCAATACCATTGTCTGTGCCTGGGAAACAGCGGTCATAATATCCTGCATATCCTCATTCAACACAAAGGCGCCATCATCTGCATTTTGCAGGATTCCCTGCTGGTATAGATGATTCATCGCTTTACATACTTCTGTTTCGTCCGGCTCTGTAACGGAATTATCCAGACAAAATATCCCGTCAAGCCCCTTTCCCGCTGCAAGCACCAGCAATTCAGCAGAAGTAAGAATATATACATTATTAATAGTCCTTTCCATTTTGAATTGCCTCCTTAATTGTTGTTTTATAGCTGCGGGACAATGGAATCTCCATATGATTTTTTAAATCAATATAGTTTTTGGAATACCATGCTTTGCTAATATAACTTACGTTAACGATAAATCCTCTATGACATCTCTGGAATATTTCCGGAAGCTTCTGTTCCAACGCATCCATCGTACCATGAATTCCGTATTCCTTATATTGCGAGCGGATATAAATCCTTCTGTTTCTTGCTTCAAAATAGAGAATCTGGGAATACGGAACCCTTCGCATCCCCCCCTCATTCTCAAATGAAAAAAATTCCATATTATTTTCTTCTAACTGCATTGTCACGAAGAGACTTTGGATGCTGCGCCTGACTTCACTGTATACAAAGGGTTTTAATAATAAGGCGGCTGCCCTTATATCAGGTGTCAGATAGAGAACCGGCGAAATGGTTTTGTCTGAAATAATTACGATATCCATCTGAGGAAAACGCAGCCGCAAAGCTTTGGCTGCCTGTAATCCATCCTTCTCTGTAATATCAACAATTCCAATTTCTACATTCTCCAGCAGCTGCATTTTTACATCATTTACCGAGCTGATTCTGATAACATCCAGACTCTCATCTGAATCGTAAGCCACTGCATCCTTTGCAATTTCCTTCAGCAGCTCAAATTCATCCTGCTTACAGCTATATATAAGCATTGAAATCATATAGCCTACCTCCTAGCAAGCGGAATTACAACTTGGTCTACTTCTCCGGATAACCGGTTAGAAATCATACCAATTCCAGGCTTCAACATCTTTGACTGCTCCTTGTAAGGTACCGCATTAAAATTATAGATGTTGTTCTTTTCCACATTGCCGCCAAAATGAACACCGGTTTTATATTTAACGAAATACTCATATACCTTATAGAAGTTAATCATCTGTATATTATCGAGGCCTATTACACCTACAAAATATACATTCAATAATCTTCCCTTCTCTATGATATTTTCAAGAAAACCCTTCATTTCAAGCTCTGCATTATAAATCATTGTAATAAACCATTCCAAATCAGACAGGAAGAAATATATAGCCTTTTCCTGTGACATGGCGTCAAAAATCTCCGCTTCCTCCGCATCATTTTCCATCATTTCCTTACGTTTCTTGCTCCTTCTTCCAATTTCAGGAATTACGTTGCTGAAACATTCAAAAACAGATTTTTCATCTGTTGCATAGTGTATTCCCTCTGTTTCAGCAAAAGCATGCATTGGCTTTGATTCACCGTCAAATATATAAATTTCACTGTCACGCCTCATTGCAGATTGAATCATAACCTTCATGAAGTTTTTCTTTCCGGACCGCGGCAGACCGGTAATCATATAACAAAATGTATCAACCAAATCAATACTATAGATGGATGCATTCTCTGCATTATATCCCACCGGAAGACATCTTGGATTCTGCAGCTCCTTTTCATATGTTTCAAGCTCACTAAACTCTGACCAGACCGGTTTCTCCGGAATTTCCGGTATTGGGCGGGCAGCCTTCTTCTTCCAGTTTTGACTCATATCCTGGCATATCCTGCGAATCTTCTCAATACGCTGATAGTCATCCTCCGCAGGGCAGGCAAGAGCAACCTGATACTCCAGAATACGATTGCCATAATATGCAAGACCGCGCCCCTTAATATTCGATTCCGGAACCACATCAAATGCCATCGTCTTCATAACATCTCCATACGCATACTTATCTGCCATTTCTGTAGTAATAAATGTCTTGATGTTCTCTGCCGCACGGGAAGGAATGTCCGTATTGCCAATTCCTGCACCGGACAACAGCATGTAAATACCATGACTTACCCCCTCCTTGGAAAGGGTAACCAGGTCATCCATGTAATGTTCTTCTGTTTTTTCGTTAAAAGCGGATACATTGTCAATAATAATAAGTATCATTGGCAGAACCACTCCATTTACCTGAACATACTGACTGTAGTTACCGCCACGAAATAATTTTTTCCGTTCTTCCAGTATGGAATGAATCATCGTAAAGAATTTTGAAATTCTCTCATAGTCCCCTTCATACATAACCCCTCCCATATGGGGAGCATCCTCAAACGCACTCATCATTTTACTGCTAAAATCAATAGCATAAATGTTGATATAGGACGGGTCGTATTTATGAATCAAGGCATAGGTAATGGATTGGAGCGTTGTACTCCGTCCGCTCACCACCATACCACATACAGCATGATGTCCGCCTTCTGTAAAATTAACCTTCATAGGCATCTGCGCCTGATTTTGCGGGTCATCATACAAGCCAAGAACCACTTCTATATTCCATTCAGCCTCCGGCTCCGGCCATTGACCATTCTGATAACAGTTATTTTTAAATTCATCAAATGCTTCCAGATACATCCGGTCAGGCAGCACCGGCATCCATAACTGAAGCTCATGAGTATAACCGTTTTCTTTTGCAACAACTGCCAGATAATCCTTCACTGCATCCAGCTGGGTCTTATCCTTTGCCTGCGGAAGCTTTATATTATTTCTCTCTGCACGCGAAATCATAGCCGCAATAATGTTCTCTGCGTTGGCACAATCACCATATAGCTCAATATAATCCTCCAGCCTTGCGGTATTATATGCGCTAATAGGATAATCAATTAAATCCTCTTCCATCATCTGATACATGTCATCTACAATCAACTGTTCCTTTGATTTCATCTTCAGGCAGTCCTCAAGGGATGTATTTTCTTTATCCATTGCCTGCAGTAAATATTTCTGTAATATTGTCAGCCACTCCGCCTGGGCCTTCACCTTTTGTGTCGTCTTCGCATAATTACCTGTCATATCAACTCTTCCATCAAGAGTAATGAGCTTTGCAATATCGACTTTACTGTCGCTGTCATCCTCACTATATACCGCACCGCTAAATCCGGATTGAAATAATTCAAACACCTCATCATTACCCACCTGTAAATAGGCACGGCCTGCCTGCGTAATGTATGCCGCATCCGGCTTGTGAAGCATATCATTACTGTCCTGACGGTCCTGTACCCGAAGACAGAGACGGAATTTAGAATTACTCCAAATATTATCGTCTACCGTACCACTTGGTTTCTGTGTCGCTAAAATCAGGTGCACACCAAGGCTCCGCCCTACCTGTGCAACACTGACCAGCTCCTTCATAAAGTCAGGCTCCTCACGTTTCAGCTCCGCAAACTCATCAATAATGATAAACAAATGCGGAACTGGGACACTAACCTCATTGTTCTTATATAATTTTGTATACAGGTTGATGTTATTAACACCATTTTCCGTGAATATTCTCTGACGTCTTCTGTTTTCACTTTTTATAGAGACCATGGCACGATGTACCTGGTTGCCGGACAGATTAGAAATCTGTCCAATTAAATGAGGAAGACCGTTGAACAGATTTGCCATTCCGCCGCCCTTGTAATCAATGATAAAGAAGCCGATATCATCGGGACTGTAGTTAACTGCCAGTGAAAGCATATATGTCTGCAGTGTTTCACTTTTACCAGAGCCTGTGGTACCCGCCACCAGACCATGAGGTCCATGATACTTTTCATGCACATCCAGATAACTTGGTGCTCCGCCAGCCTTCGCTCCGGTCATACCCTTTATATTGTCATAGGTACGGTTCTTTCTCCAACGGTCAAGAACATTCAAATCCTCCAGCTTCGTTGCACCATACATTTCAAAAAATGTAATGGACGACGGAATATCTCCTCCGGACTCGGTTTCCTTTACATAAATATTGGACAATCTTTTTGCAAACTGCAATATCTTCATATCAGAAACACTGTCAAATTTAATCTGCTGTCTTTCTTCCTGTGCGTCCTTAACATCATAAACACCCTGGAAATCCTGGTCATTTTCAATAATATATTCACATTCATTTGGAAGTCCCGTATAGGAATCTGCAACAATAACCGTAGATAATCCATAATTCATGCTATTGTCATACACATACTTGGCAATTAATTCTCCCTCCATCATTTCGGGATTCATTAAAAACATAATAAAGTATGGTTTCTGGATAATCTCCTTCTTCTTAGCGGAACCCATCTCTTCTCTTTGGCGGAATATTTTTGCCATGCTGTAAAAAACATCCCCCGCTTGCTGCTTGTCTGCAGCGATAAAACGAATCTTTTTGTCCTCAGACCAGACATGTGGAAACCATTTGATATAATCCCATTTACCAATATTTTCCGATGCCTTTCCATCGTAAATAAAAACCATTTTTACATCCGTATAACAGTTATTTGCAGCAATCTGCGTTGCCAGTATTTTAACAACCTCAAAAGCACCTGATAGCTGTTTTCCGCCAATCAGTCCAATCAGGCGGTGCTTCAGTAAATCCACCCCCACTGGAACATTAAACAGAGTCTTATAGTTCTCTTTAATGAATTTCGGTTTTTCTGCCAATCCATCCTCATACAGCTTAAACCGGTCCTTTGGAATATTAATCTGTGCCTGAAAGGGAATGTCTCCCAGTCCCAGTCTGTAAAACATAAAATCCTCATGTCTGAAATTACGGTTCCACAGCACCATGCTATTACTGTCATAGCCCGCACATGTCTCTGCGCTTTGATACATAATATTCAGAGAACGAATATTATTCTCATATTTATCCTTAACCATTTCCGTACGCTTCATCAGATAATTGCTATATGCTTCAAAACGATGCAGCTTTCTCTGTTTTTCCTCTTTATTCTGTTGAACAACATTTACAATTGCCCATATCACACCAAAGATTGCAGAGGTTCCAGCCATAATCAGACCGGAATACATATATAAGCCGGAGTTACTTCCACTGGCCTTTGAGGAATATATCATTAACAAGCTGCCCAGCAGCATAGGAATAACCATTATAAAAGAAGAGCCCACCGTCATAAAAAGAGGCTGCTTCTTGCTCTGCTGCAAATCCGGTGGAGCCTCAATTTCAACCTCCTCCGTATCAATTTTTTCAATATTTCTCGGTGAGCGTCTTAACAAAGTCATACAATCTTTTCCTGCTTCTAAAGCCTCATTTACAGCCTTATCCGGGTTCTCCTCCGGCTTTGCAAATTCCATAACGCACAGCTTATCTGTATTGACCTCAACCTGATAATTTGCCTGGTCAATGGCGATACAATCTCCCAGAATCATGATGTGCAGTCCCATAAAACTAATTAAATCTCCAAAATTTAAAGGAACAGTATTCTGAATCAAATTCGCATTCACATAGGTGCCATTGACACTTTTATTTTCAAGCATCCAATTATTCTGTCCATCCCGGTACAATCTTGCATGGGTTCTTGAAACCATTCCCTGAAAATCATACCGTATATCCATGTCTTCATTTTTACCTATAGTAATCTCCCGGACATCTTTTACTGCATACTTGCTAAATACCGAAATAGAATATTGTGCGTTTCTGACAACCAGGGTTATATTCTCTGCTCCGGCATGAAAAATATGAAAGATATCCTGGTCCCGGATTGGTTTTCCAATATATTCTTCATTTCCCTTTGTAACCTTATATTGAGAATTTTCCACGAATGTCCATGTTCCGTTAATGTTTTCAAGATGAATTTCCAGATTTTCTGAAAGATTGAAAATATCCTTATATAGAATAAAAGAATAGTCTGTATTTACCAAATTTGGTAACCGAATCTCCTTGAAGGATGTGCTTGTAAAAACTGATAAAATCGTAACCATTTATATCCCCCTTTATCTTAAACAAAATGTATATTCAATGAAGTGTCTCCAACCTCAATAAAATCATTATCCAGTAATTTCACTGCATCTCTGGACAACTGCATCGCTTCTCTTCCACGTCTTATTTTTACGGGATGTGTATCCTCCAATGTCTGGATATATAATGACTTGTCATGCTTAAACAGCCGGCACTGCTCCTTTGCAACATTCAGGTCATTTAATACCAGCGCATTTGTATTACTCTGTCCCACCGTAATTACCTCTGATACAAAAATTACATACTTGCGGGTAGATAACTTTCCCTTTTCAATAATCTGGACGGCAATGTTGTCATCCGTTTGGTTGGCAAAATTTGTTTCCTCATGAAAATTAACCTCATACGGAATATTATTTTGAAAGGTCTTCGTTTCCACTCCCTGGTATAAGCGGTTTTTCAATGCCTGGTCAAGCTGCTCCTCTCTGACCTTTTCCTTTTGCAGGGTATTCATTTCTGCCGCCCTTTTTTTCTCTTTGTTTAAACGGAGAAAGCGAAAAAACACCAACCCAAGAATTATCCCCTCGTAACAGCACATTGCTATATTTGAACATAAAATATCTATGATTTTGTCCATTCGCTTTCCTCCTTTGAATCGTATTATTTTAATGATATGTATTTTAATTTATCTGCATTTTTCTGTACTAAAATATCCACATATTTATTTTTTTCAATTACCTGACTGCCTATTTCATCTGCATTAAGCATACTTCTTTTCGCTATGTATTTTTTCCGTACAAAGTCATAGTAAACAAGAACTATTCTGGTTCCCCGGTAAATATATACGTTTCTTAAATAACCCTTAATAACATAAACCGCATTATCGCCTGACAATTTATTAATATCCTTCGAGGTTAAAACAACCAGAATGATAATAATTGTATGCTATCTTTCATTTTTTGCTTACCTCTGTATATCCGATTGATTCTCCATCTGCACTCTCTTTCGCTTCACGATAATAAATACACTAATTCCACATATAGCAAATATCATCAATAATAACAGCCATAACCAGGTTGTATGCAAAAATCGCACCAATGGATTTGTAGTAACCACAATATGAAAATCATCAAATGACTTGTCGTATTTACCTTCTGATTTTTCACTCAGTATGTTACCTGCCATATCCTTTGCCATCAGCTGGATTGTCTGGGTAGATAAGGCTTGTCCAACTTTAACCGGAATTAATCCATTCTCCAGCTCTTCAATATCCGAAGCCTTGTATGTACCATATTCCTCCCCATTTAGATAAACCGTTACATAATCTGTTGCCAGATTATCCTGTACATCCAGATATACAGTATGGCTGGTTTCGTTATATACCTTACGGTCCTCTGCTCCCGTAACAACTGCACTTGGTGCTGTCTGGTCAACCGCAAATTCAACAACAAGATTTCCTTCTGTGTGCTTATTACTTACATTACTTGTATGATTTCCCGCCTTATCTGTTGAGTCAATCTGAACGGAATATCTTCCCTCTGAAAGGAAATTATCAGCATGAATGGTGTACTCATATTGATACCACTGGTTTCCGTCTCTCCTGTCCTTCATCTGATAATAGGTTCCGTTTTCTCTCTCCTGTGAACTGCAGCTTCCCACTTCATTTACCGTGACAACTGCCGCATTTACACCTCCCTGTGTGTATGCAATGTTCCGCTCTACCACCTCATCCACATTGGTTTCAACAATTACGACCTGTCTTCCCTCCTGGATATAGGAGCATACGCCATTGGTTAACCATTCTCCGGTTTCTGTTCCCAGTGTATAGACAGAGCCAAAACGATTAACGGAAAATTCTATGCTTTTCTCCGTTTCATTTCCTGCCTTATCCGTCACCTCCGCAGTCAGGGTGTACACATCATCCAGTACCTGTGTCTTAGGAAAATCAAGTGTATACTGTTCTCCATTATTTATGGCCTGGGACGAAACGGATACATCCTTTAAATCTATTTCCCCGTTATTGGCGCCATACAGCTTAATTGCCACCTTGTCCGAATCATAATTCACATCTGTGCAGGTTATAACCGGCTTAACATCCCCTTTATTTGCCGATTTATCTCGTATATTTGTGATTTCGATTTCCGGTTCAATCAAGTCAACCGTAAATGTATTGCCACTATAGCTGTCTGCTGCATTGCCTGCCTCGTCCGTATAGGCAACATCCAGTCCGTAAGTTCCGTCTGTACTGTAAGAAACGGTTGCTGTATGTATATCACCATTACTGCTAAAGCCTGACACTCCCGATACGGAGCTATTGTCTGCATGCATTTGAATATCTACCTTTCCCGCATTAAAATTATGCTCTGTAATCGTAATGGTTGCCGTAATTGGCTCTTTATAATAGGCATTCTGTTCAGGTGCTGCTCCATTATAACTTACGGAAATAACCGGTTTTGTGGCATCAACTGTAAATTTATCAGAAAAATTCTTTTTTGCCTTATTCCCAGCCTTGTCCACACAGCTGACAGTAAATTCATAATCGTCATCCTCTGTAAATGTAACCTTGCAGGTATACACTGCATCATCTGACTTGCCTGTGTTACTGCTATGACTCCATTTACCAACCTTTCCCTTATTCCCGTGTGCTCCTTTTGCTACAATTTTTACATCATCCGTGTTTAAATTCCGTTCCTTGATAGATATAGTAGCGGTTCTGGTATGGTTACAGTATTCTCCTTCTGCCTGGTCATCATAGGATACACTGATTTCAGGTTTTACATTATCGATTTTAAGAGGAATTTCTTCGGTGCTTTTATTACCGGCATTGTCAACTGCAGTTACACATAATGTCACATCATTGCTGTTAAACTCCTTTGCAGAAATGCTTTCCTTCTCGATTTTAAGTGTATCCTGCTCTTTTTTCTTATTTTGACTTATATCATATATCACCTTTGATGATGTATGTTTCCCACCTCTCTCCAGGTAATAGGCAACATATTGAAGTCCGGAGCTTGCAGTTCCCCCTTCCGGAATCTTATCTTCAATATCTGCAGAAAATAATACATCGCCATTATAAAACCCGTTTTTGTTTGCCTCTTTGTTAAGAGATAGGAAAATATCCGGCTTATGATTATCTGTAATCATTCCCTCTGTGCTGAAATAACTGATATTACCGGCTCTGTCCTTAACCCTTTCATATATGAAACAGCTTTTATTTACCTCAATTATATTGTTTTCTGTTTTATCATATAAATGCCAGCTTTCGTCCGGTAATTTGTTTAAATCAATTTCGTTCATCGGTTCAGCAGACAAATAGTAACCAATCTCTACCGGTGAGATTTTATCGGAACCTGACATGGTGTACTTAATTGTATCTTTGCTGAATACACTATACAAAACCTCTGGTACAAATGTCAGCCATGGCAGGTTGTATGAAATATCTTTTACCATTGAAACAACACCCTTTTCCTTGCCATCATTCGATTTAATCTGGTCAAATAACACTGCCGTTTCAATTTCACCCATGTGTGGAACCGTCTTATCAACTGTAACCTTATAGACTACTGGTTTCGGGTACTCATCTGAACTTTGTTTTTGAGGATTGCCAGCCTTATCTATAGCTTTTACCTCAATTTGATAGTTTGCATCGTCCTCTAACACAATTTGGTCCGTTGCGTATACATCACTTTCACTTATTTTATCAAAATTATAACTTATTTTTTCATTTATTGGATTGCCCTCATAATCCTTCTTGGTAATAATGACTTGACCACATTTCAGATGTTTTTCTTTAATCTTGATTGTCGCCCGGATAGTCCCACTGCTATAAACCTCTTCGCCATTAATTACCTTCTCTGTTATATCTTCTTCTGTTTTATCCTCTCTATCTTTTATAAATGAAGCAGTTATTTCCGGTGGTTCCGAATCAATGAAAAATCCATTTGATATATGTGTTTCTTCCATCCCGCTTCCGTTTTTTGTTTTTACGCATATAACATACTCTCCGTCATACGGTGGAACATTCATCGTATATTTTTCATTTTCAGATTCCAGCAAATCCATATTTGTATATTTCAATTTATCCAATGCAATTCCTGCCGGAACATATGTTTTAGTTAGTTTATCATAATATTTACTGCTTAAATCCAATGAAACAATGGCACATTTAACACTCTTAACTCCTGAACCATTATCCTTAACCGTAAATTTAATATTGTCTGGTCTGCTTACTTCACCTACAACAATATCACTGTCATTCGCTCTATTCAGTTTTGCCTCATTTTCTTCTTCTTCAAACTCAACCTCTGCCGCTGTGCTATCCCGAAACAGTGTAATCACCGGATAACCCTCTTCATCATCAGTGTCTGGGACTCGGCACGGATAATTTCCGCTAAAATCCCCGTCTTCCTTAGGAATAATACGAATTATTGCAGCAACAGTAGAACATTTTTCATAGTTTTCCGTATCAAACATTACTGCATAATATTCCTCGTTGTCTCCAGACGGAGCAAATGCCTTGTGTCCTTTAGAACCACCTTCTCCAGAAATATTGTATTCCTCCAAAGCCTCCCAGTTTGTAACTTCTATTTTCTTAAAAGATACACCATTATAAGCACTTTCGGGATTATTGTAATCGGATTCTTTCAAACTGGCAGAAATCTTATCCTTCCCATTTACCCAAAAGCTGTCTTTCACATCCGGTCCTTCATACACATTCTTTAATTGAATAATGTCTAAAATATTCTTAATATGCAAAATTTCATATGTATACCCATATGTAAATGTGACTTTTTTATCATCCGTTTTACTATAAGTATTCTCATCAAATACATATTCCACATTTTTGTCCTTTACACTGGCGACATTGTTTACTTCATCATATTGAACTTTAGAAAAGTTACAATTTTCATTATCTATAATATTGGGCGTTCCCAGCATTTCTAATAATTTACTCGTGAAATTCGTATGATTTTTATCATTTAAAAATATTCCGGCTTCATTTGTTTTATCAAAGGAAAAGTGCTTTGTACGGTATTCAAAATATGGCATAAATCTAGTGACTGTCATGACTTTAAAGTCAATTGTCAAGTTAACATTATTATTCTTTACCTTTCCTACTGTCTCGTCTTTAATTAAACTAAGGTCATACATATCTGAATTACAACTCACCGAAATATCTGCTACCGTCAATCTGGCATATGGAGCCGTACTTGCGTCCGCACTATCGACCTTAACTTTTATTTCTAAATCCCCACTTTCCAAACATGAATAATCCTCTTTTTTTCCTGCAGCTGGTTCTGCTAAAGAAATATCAGAAGAAGACAAGGGGATTTTCAAGTCAAATTCATCAGTAGTATCATATTCCCGTTTCCCTTTTGCAGCCCAATTATCAAAATCAAATTTTAATTTCAATTTATCAACCTTAACTGTTATTTCATTACTGGAGACCTCATATTGCTTCTCTTCATCGCAGTAAACATATTTTACTATATACTCTCCTTCTTTAACTTCGTTAAGATTAATATTCGTTCCTTCCACCGGTTTCCCATCAAAATACCACTTCCATGGTAACGATGATTTATAAAAGTCACCTTCAATTTCAATTGCATTTAAGTCAATATTGCCTCCACAATACGCTTGAATAATGGTATCTTCGGAATAACTAATTTTTGGTGTCTGCATCTTGCCTACAGGCACTTCTATTTCCCTTTTATACGAAACTGGCGTCACATCTACAGTTATATCCTGAAATCCTTCTGCCGTAACTGTGACTTCTGTAGCAACACCTGGCTTTAAGTCGCTAGCTGCAGGTGTAAATACAGCATTTTCAATAACTTCATCCTGAAAATATGCTTTCAGAACATAATCTTTAAAAATATTAATTGTATAATCCTCGGTACGGCTCCCAAGCTGACAAGTGAAAGATAGTTTATCTCCAGAACATGTAACAGAATATTCCTCATTTGTCAGCTCTGTAGCTGCTCCTCCAGATATAGAAATCTGCCACTTATCCGTATCATTGCTTAATTGATTATAATTGGTACATTTTAATTTTACTGTAGCATCTTTTTTTAATTCAGTAATATCTTCCAGCTTTACTCCATCAATTGTAAACAAAGGTTTAACATACTCTTCCACTGTCACCTCTGCCTGATGCTTAATCCCCTTGTAACTTCTTGTTATAGTGGCTGTTCCCGGTTTAACCCCTGTTACCTCGCCATCTTTGACAGTTGCAACCTGTTCCGAAGAAGATTCCCATTTCCATGGAAGTTCCTTCCATTTATCGTTTATTGATACAGTTTCACCAACATAGCACTTTTTATTTTCCATTAGGGATATTAAATTTGCCGAAGGAATTTCTACTACCTTTTCAAAACTACCTCCCTCCTTCTCTTCTGCTTCAAATTCCTCCGAAAAATCCTGAATTCCGTCCATCTTTATCGTATACTTATATTTCTCTCCAACAATTAATTCATACTCCTTTGAAGTGGAATCTATTACTTTTCCGGAAGAATCTTCCAATGTAACCTCAAAATTTGTTAGCTTTTCATTTGTGCCCTCAACTTTACACTGAAACGTGTATTCTACAATTTTTTCTTCTGTACCTGATGCTGATGCTGGAATATTGGCATTACATAACGTCAAGCATATTATCAAAACAAATGCCAATATTTTCTTCCCAGTTGTAGTATATGCCATTGTTTTAATCCTTTCTCTTCTGTTACTTCTTTATCGTCATACTTGAACGATAACCGGTTTTCTTTGTCAAAAGCTTTTTATATCGTTTTATTTTCTTTTTAGGCACAATAAATTTTGCTTTTTTATTTATATTTGTAAATGCTTTTGAACCAACTTTTTTAAGTGTTGTACTTTTTATTGTAATTTTATTTAATTTCTTACAATTCCGGAAAGCATTCTTTCCAATGGTCGTAACCGCCTTAGGAATTGTAATTTTTTTAAGAGAGGTACAGTTCCGAAAAGCGCCTTCACCAATGGTCTTAAGATTATTTCCTTTAAATGCAACTGTCGTTAATTTTTTACATCCGTAAAAAGAATTACTGGAAATCGTAGTTATATTTTTTCCAATAACTACCTTTTTCAGTTTTTTACAATTCTTAAATGCATTTTTCCGAATAGATGTGACTTTATATTTTACCCCATTAAATGAAACAGTTGCCGGAATCGTCACAGTTGTAACAGACTTCTTTGATGGACTGTAATACTGTACACTTTTTGATGATGAATTTATTACCTGATATGTAGCTCCTTTATTTTTTATTTTTTCATTCAATTTTAAATCCCGTACTTTCCAGCCTGCATAAAGTGTTGTATTAGATTCCATGGCTTGGTCAAAATTATATGGTTTCGTACACCCTTTATCTAAATACCAGCCAGTAAATACATAATCTGTTTTTACCGGATTTGCAGGTTTTTTCGGGATTGTTCCTGTCACAATACTCTGTGCTGCTATCTGCGTTGCCCCATTTGTATCAAATGTTACTGTAATACATGGTTTCCATCCCGCATAAAGCGTAGTATCAGTTGTTAACTTGTAATTAAAATCATATTTTTTTGTACATGCAGCATCTAAATACCAACCGGTAAACGCATAATTCTTCTTCTGCAATGCAACAGGCTCCTTTGCATAACCGTCACCCAAAAGAATCTGATTTTCCACTGTTCCTGCACCATTCGTTTCAAATGTCACTTTAATACAGTCTGATAATTTATATGAAGCATTTAGTGCCGGAGCAACCCCTATATTGTCCTGTCCTACATAATGTCCCATGGCATTGAGCTCTGCACTATAATCTTCTACAGTCATACAACACATAAAATAATTCGGATTCTTTCCTCTGGTTCGTATCCAATAGTCTATTCCCGTATGGTTCCAGGTTCCCAACGCATGTGCAAATTCGGTCAATTTTATATCCCATGCGGTACAGGAATAATATCTACCTTCCTCCCAGATTGTATTACAAAATCCATATTCTGGGTTTGTCATTTCTTCATAGCTTAACAAAAAAATTTTATCATCTGTTGCATTCCCCGGGGTTGTTTCAAATCCAGGATTTTGACCTTCTTCCAAATGTGTTGTAAGTATCCTGCTTAGCTGGGACGAATCAAAAGCAAAATACATAAACCCTTTACTTTTATATGAGGGATAAGATAACTTTAAATCTGTCTTTCCATCATAATTCAGCCATTTTCTTAAACCAGAATTTTCATATGAAACACCCTTCATTTCAGAAGCAAAATTCATTACTTCCAAATCCAGAGCTTGATCCGAAAACAGCAACAGTTTTTTGCCATCGTTGTTAAGTATTTTCCATCTAATAGGTTCATAAAGAAAATAACGATATCCGTTTTCTGCATAGGGGTCCCAGTGTGTTTCTTTTGATTTTTCATTAATTGACCCATATGTTGTTGTAGTTTCCCATGTCAATCTACGATATTTCTTACCGTTCACCACTGCATCTCCATTGGAATCATAGGCTGCGTTACGAATGGCATCTGTTATTTCATCTCCACTTATTTCCCTTTGTGGATACATTCCAAAATATACATAATGAAATTCTGTTGTATGAGTTCCTCTACGATTATTTACATTACAATGGGTTGATTCAACTCTCTTTGGGTTTGCCAGGTCAGAATTATTTACTGCATAAACTTTGTTTACCATTAGAACCGTTAAAAATAATACTGTATAACTACATCTTAATATCTTTTTCAATCGATTTCTTTTCTTCATTTACATTTCCTCCTCCATTACTTAATAATAGTTATAGCTTTATGTATATTGTTCTCTTTTTTAGTTTATACTTTATATAAACAGTTCTTATATCTCCTTACTCTGCGATAATTTCACTTGAGAATATAACTATCTTTGTTTCCGTAATATGAAACAAGCCAACTGGCTGGTCTGACTGCTCAGTAATTTGTGTTTCCTCTATTTCCTGTTTTTCTAAACGGCTATCTAGAATTGCCGTGACCTGAGATTCTGCCGTTATCTCATTTTTATCCCTCCTTAACACAGTCGTCTCTTTCTTTTGCAGTCCAATCTCCAGCGTTTCATCCTTTGCTTGCTGATACACTTCCTCCTTCCCATCTCCTGATAATTTTTTTTCTCTTTCATTTCTATGCATATGAACAGCACGCCCTTTATACCGCTTTCTGTTCCTGTTATCCTCTTTTTTGTTAATTTCATTTAATTCCTTTACACTTTTCCGCATAGCCATGCCTGTCTTTACACTTACAATTTTACGGATATCAAACACAAAAAAGAGTGCTGCCGCCAGCACAGCAAGCAGAATTCCTATTATTAAAAATACTATGAATAATATATTATATGTATCCGACGTCATCTTTTTTCCTATCCCCTCACTTTATCCCCTATTCATTTTCCAAGCCATAAGCAATTTCCACATCCTTTTTTGCCAGCAAAAGGTTTCCTGTCAACTTATTGTACAGCTCCAGCTCATATTGATTATCCTCTCCAGGCTTTTGAACATTCTTAATCATATCCAGCTTGGATGTAATTTCCGATGCGGAGACTCCTGCATTTTTAAAATCCTCTGCCCGTTTCACAATCTGGTTTGCCAGAAAATTATACATTACCAGCGCAGTCACATTGTTGTCCTCCGCTGCAATATCCTCTGTTATAACAGCAGATAAATCCTCCCATAGCCGGGAATAATCTGCTTTACTGTCACCCTCCCTGCTAACCGCATCCAAATCCCTGTAGTAACCAAGAATCTTATACAGGCTCTCCGCCCGGAAAGCCTGCTTTTCTCCCAGAATTTCACTGACTGTTTCTTTTTCTGGTCCTTCCTCACTCTCTCCGGCAGCAATCTGAAGCCATTTAGAGGCATTTTTAACATCCACATCTCCACTTTCCGAATAGTAGAAATACATGATTCCCAGCTTGTAGGACACATTAACATAGCTCTCTATATTATTCTTTAATTCTCCCTCATGATTGGGTATGATTGTACGGATTTCCTCACTTTCCGTTTCCGAAAACACTCCATCCTCAAGCATGGTATCAATCATATCCAGATATGCTTCTCCCTTTATTGGCGAAAGCTTTATCGCTTCCTCATAGTAGGGATACCTGTCCTGTGCATCAAAGGTTGCCGAAGCTTCCGAAAGATACTGTTCATATTCATTTAGTGTTTTTTTATTCTTTCCCACATAACAAAACAGGGAGCATACCAGCATAACTGCAGACATAATTACCGTTACCAAAAATGCATTCCATTTTGCATTTTGTATTTTCTTATAACCTTCATCCTCTTCCTCATAATGGTCTAACGCATACAGCAATTCCGCACAGGACTGGTAACGGTCATCAGGATTACGCTGTGTACATTTCAGAATTATTTTCTCCAAACCGGAAGAAAATGCAGGATTCCAATGACGGATAGGATACATTTCATAGGGTGGTTCACTGGGATTGTGTCCTGTTACCAAATGATAAATGGTTGCTCCCAGACAATATATATCCGTTCTGGCGTCTGTCTGTCCCTGCCCTCCAAACTGTTCCGGTGCCGCATATCCGCGTGTGCCAAGGCAGGTGGTATCCTGAATCTTTTTTTCTTTAAATTCCCTTGCAATGCCAAAATCAATCAGCTTTACCGTACCATCCGGCTGCAGCATAACATTAGATGGTTTCATATCCCTGTAAATAATCGGTGGTTTTCTTGTATGGAGATATTCCAACACATCACACAGCTGTTTCGCCCATTCAATTACATCTTCACAGGGAAGACTGTTCTGCTCCTTTAAAGCATCACTTAAGGGCTTACCCTCTATATAATCCATTACAATCAGAAAACAGTCCTTCTGGTCAATAACATCAACAATACTGGGAAGATTCGGATGGTCTAACTTTTTTAACAGATTTGTTTCCATAATCTGGCTTTGTTTAATTACTTCAAAATCTGCAGCTCCATCCTTACGCACCTCTTTCACTGCCCATGGTTTATTGGCTCTTTCATTCATTGCAAGATATACTGTACTCATGCCTCCCTGGCCAATTTTATTTAAAATCTTATATTTTCCGTCTATAACAGAACCTATCTCCAGCATAAATCCCCCCTATATTATATGAATCAGAACCGCCGTAATATTATCATCCTCCCGGCGCAATTTTGCTACATTAGCCATTTTTTTTAATTTTGCTATAATATCATTCTCATCACCCAAATCCTGTGGATGCAGTTCATTTAACATTTCCTGACTGGATATTACATGACGAAATCCATCAGAGCATAAGAGAAAGGCAGTAGATGGGGCATATTCTCCTACATAAAAATCAGGTATTACACCTGCTCCGACACCAATACACTGTAATAATACACTGCGCTGCTCACTGAGAAGCGCTTCTTCCTCTGTCATCCTTCCCATATCAATTTCTCTTTGAACATAAGACTGGTCTCTTGTCACCTGTCGAATTTCTTCATTAAGATAATAGATTCTGGAATCCCCCACATTACAAATATAATATGCATCATTAACAAGCAGTAATGCTGTTATTGTTGTTCCTAATTGAATTCCCTGGGTATTTCCATATGCACTTATCTGTCTATCCAATTGAACCAGCAATTGCGTCCAACTCTCTTTAATGGCGGCAGGCGTAAAATTACGATACAGTAAATCCGGAAACCTATTTTCAAACCACTCTGACATTTTAACAATTACTGTCGCACTGGCCAGCTCTCCCTTCTGCAAGCCTCCCATTCCGTCACATACAACTGCAAATAATACCTTACCCTTCTCCGTCTCAGCCTGCCGAACCAGAGCTGCATCCTGATTAACCTCTTTCACATTGCCAATGTCTGAATAGATACCAGATATAAATTCCATTTCCCTCTCCTGTCTTACCGCTATTCTCCCTATTTGATTTCAAACACAAACTCCTCATCTGCTGCCATAATTATATCCCCGTTTTTCAACGGACGTTCTTCCTGCGGTGCTATATATTCTCCATTCAGATATGTAAAATTCGTAGCGCCAAGGTCCTTCACAACATAGCCGGTTCCTCTTTTAATTATTTTCATATGGCATCTGCTAACAGCCTCATTATCACCAATATAAAAATGCACCTTAGCTTCTTCTTTTCCAACCACAAATTCAATTCCATCAATGCACCTGACATCACCGTTTTTTCTTCGGGTCAGATACGCTTTGACCTGCGGAACCGGTGAAGCATTTAGTACAGTCGTTGCATTGTTTGTAGGATTACCCGAATCCATACCCGCCATATTAAGCAGCGTGGTTGCATTATCTGCACCTGCCATCCCACTAAACTGAGCTGACGAAGCGGCTTGCTGTTGTCCCGCAGGATATGCCGCACCCGGACGTTTGAACTGGGCAGCTTCCTTTTCCGGTAGCACAGTGAATTTTTTCTGTTCCCTTTTTTGCTTATTCATTCGGACAAGCAGCACAATAAGCAAAACAATTACTGCGCTTACTGCAATTGCTGCAATTACAATACATGCAATTACAGCTCCGCTTATCTTTTTCTCTGCCACAAGATTTCCCATACTTTTCTGAAGATTATCAGTAGCAAAATCTACCTCATCCTGTGTTGCATCTTCCTTTGCATTAACAGACTGTGCCTGGGTCAGCCAGGTAATCATAAAATCATAAGTCTCTTTCGTGTATGCCGACTGGTCCAGATTCACAGCTTTCTGAATTGTTTCTTCCAGTGAAGCTTTGTCTACTGTTACTGTTTCCTCCGGTTCCTCTGTCATCTCTTCCGTTGCTTCCGGTTGTTCAACTGTATTCTCCGTGTATGTAATTCCATCCAGATATGGGTGTTTAATAGCATTAACCGGAATTGCTTTAAAACATTCTTTCTCTGCATCCTTCTTACTATATACAAGCAATCCAATCATTTCTCCGGAAACTGCATCCAATAAGACACCACCAGAATTTCCACCGGAAATAATTCCACTGATTTTAACGGATTGGTCATTGACCTCCGATACAACACCGGAAACCAAATTAATATCCGTTGGCTTGAAGAATACCGCTCCCTCTTTACTAAATGGCTTCGTTGTGGGATATCCTGCTGCAAAAACTGTCTGTGCCACTACCGTTACATCCTCTTTACACATAACAACTGCAGGACGGTCTGTCTCCTCCTCCAGATTAAGAATTGCAAAATCGTTATCCTTGCTTTCCTGTGCAATGCTAGCTGTAATTAAAACATCATCCTGCTTTACAATTGCAATTTGCATATTTTCATCACTGCTGATATCCGCCGTACTGCCCTGCTTCGTGATATATTTAACTGCTTTCTTAATATTCGATTCTGTCATATGTACAACATGATAATTTGTCAAAACAGTATTGCTGTTAAGCACAACCCCACTTCCACTCTGTACTGTATACCTCTTTCCATCCTGACCCGTGTAGGTCATAACAACCTGAACCACACTGTTTTTGTTGTTTTCCAGACATGCTCCTTCCGCACTGGCAATCTTTCCAATACACAATACCATTATCACTACTAACACATATGTCTTTATCCTCTTCATTTGCACTACCTTCCCACCATAATTTTAGCGTATAGTTTAATATAAATTATAATATACCTACTTTTTTAGAACATGTCAATAGATTTTTATACTTGAGTTTCCGCAGTTTTATCCACATTCCCCTGATTTTGCCAGTATCATTATTA
>UQXF01000027.1 GCA_900544905.1 uncultured Clostridium sp. | reverse complement strand
GAGATGACGTCGAGTCTCGTGGGCTCGGAGATGTGTATAAGAGACAGGGGTAACATTAATGGTGCCATTGGCTTCTGTGTGGCTCAGGGCATTATCCACCAAAATGGTGACAACCTGCTGTAATTGCTCTTTGATGCCATAAAAGGAAATGTCAGGTGTGATATCCTCCTGCATGGTAATTCCTTTTTCATAGGCAATGCTTTCTAAAGGCAAGATTCGTTCCAGCAGGGCATCACTGAGGCAAAAGGTATGTTTTTCTATACTCTCATAAGGTGTCTGCTCCAGGTGGGTCAATGTCAGAAGCGAAGTGACTAAATGATGCATCTGGTCACATTCCTTTTTGATATAAGAAAGCTGTTTATTTTCTCCAATCTGGTCCTCTAAAAGCTCACTGTTAGACAAAATTACGGTAATCGGAGTCTTTAGCTCATGGCTTGCATCGGAAATAAACTGTTTTTGTTTTTGGAAGGCTTCTTCTACGGGGCGGACCATAAGCCTGGATAATACATAGGATAAAAAAGCAAAGACAATGAGTCCTGCTGCACCGAGGATTATGGAGATAGTAAGAAGGTTTCTGTTATTTTGCATTTGTGCTGTATGGTCAATGAAGGCAATGACGGAGCCGTCATTATTCTGGAGAAATACATACCGCAGCTGTCCCACCGTACCCTGTGGTTTTCCCGTTTCGAGAATTTCCTGGCAATACTGTTCAATCTCTTCATCACTGTAGCTGTCTGACAGGGAGTTTTCTATTGAGATAAGCTGATTGTCAGAGGAGTATTTTACAAGTATAAAATGGGAAGTAACAATTTCCATATGGCGGTCATCTTGTCTGTCCGGTATAAATTCAGGGAGTTTGTCATCTGTTTTGGGCATGTCAGGCTTCATTTCCCGCTGCATCAGAAAACGCAGGCTGTTATCTGCCTCCGCCCGGGTGCCTGCCCGAAGCCATACATTGATAGCCACAATAATACTGATAAAGGTTATGGAAAGCAGCAGCATCATTATAAGCATGATACGCCTGCGCAATTGTCTGGTCATGATATGCCTCCTGTTTAGATTTTATCTCATATAATAAGCTTGTAGCCGAGCTTTCGTACTGTCTGGATGGCAGCCTTTGCTTTTAGAAAGGTCAGTTTTTTCCGGAGAAAAGAAATATATACTTCCACGTTGTTGTACTCCGTATCGGTATCGTATCCCCATATTTTTTCAATAATCTGCTCCCGGCTGATAATCTGACCGGCATTTCGCAGAAGATATTCCATGAGCTGGTATTCCTTTCCGTTTAGAGGGAGACTGTTTCCGCTGGTTTTACAAAACAGTTCATTGCTTCCCTGGAGCATATAGATATCGCCGCAGGCAAGCTCCTGTGGGGCTGTATTTACCGACTGCCTTCTGGTAAGCGCCCGCAGTCTTGCATATAATTCTTCCCGGTGGAAGGGCTTGGTGAGATAATCATCTGCACCGGAATCCAGACCGTTAATTTTGTCATCCAGCTCCGATTTGGCGGTCAATAGAAGAACCGGGGTGTGGATTCCCTGTTCCCTCAGTTGCTGCAAAACCGCAATGCCATTCATTTTGGGCAGCATGATATCTAAGATAATCGCATCGTAGACTCCGGAAAGTCCCCATGCCAGACCTTCTTCTCCGTCCTTTGCCCAGTCTGTTATATAGTGTTCCATTTTTAAGGAGGTGCAGAGTGCCTCTGCAAAACCCTCTTCGTCTTCTACCAATAATAACCGCATAGCATCCGTTCCCATCCTTTCTTGTAGTATTATAACGGTTTCCTTCGGGAAAACCAATACATTTTGTAAGGAATTACAGGCTTTGGTTTAAGCCGTATATATTCTGTAACAAGGACAGGATAACAGAGATTTCTTAAAATAATGTTGAAAGCTTCAATCTTTCTTCAAATTCATTCAAGGTTTTTTTAAGAAAACTCTGTTACGCTTTTGGTAAATAAAATAGAAAGCGGAGGCAGAGTATCAAAACATGAAGAAATTGAAACTTCGGAAAATAAGGAAAAGATTTATTGCAGGCGGAGCGGTTATCTGCGTTCTGGTAATCGCTGTAATTGGTCTGGCTTCCAGGAAATCCAGAGTAAGAGGAGAAGAGGGTGCCGGACAGATGGAGGCATCAGTAACCACGGGAACCATTCAGACCAGTGTGTCAGGAACCGGTACAATTTCCTATGCGGATTCCACGGATATTGTTCTTCCATCCGATTTAGTCGTGGATGAACTGCTGGTGAGCGAGGGCAGCTCTGTCACGGCAGGTACTCTGCTGGCAACGGTGGATGAGGCGTCGCTTGCCACCTGTTTAAGTGAAGTGGAGGAGGCTATCTCTGACGTGGACAGTGTCATTTCCTCTGAGAGCAGCAGCTCTTCCGGCAGGAGCATCAAGGCAGGAGTAGCCGGGAGAGTGAAAAAAATATATGGGCAGGCAGATGACAATGTGGCGTCTGTTATGAAGGAGAATGGAGCCTTAATGCTGTTATCTGTGGATGACCTGATGGCAGTAAAGCTTACCGGTGTTGGAAATGTTAATGCCGGGGATGAGGTGAAGGTCAGCAGCGGGGATACGGAGACGGATGGAACAGTAGAAGCCGTGGAGGAAGACGGCGTTGTGGTAACCTTTGATGACAGTGTATTTGATTACCAGGAAGAGGTAACCGTAACCAGTGAGGATGGTGTGTCACTGGGAAAAGGAAATGCATATATTCATCAGATGATACAGGTGGTTGGCACCAGCGGTACAATCGCATCCTTAAATGTTTCCGTAAACAGCTCCGTCAGCGCTTCCACCGGGGTATATACCCTGGACAGCAGTACCAAATCAGCGGAGTATCTGCAGGCAGTTCAGGAGCGGGAAGAGCTGGTTGCATTGCTGGATACACTGATTTCGATTCAGGCAGATGGTGGAATTACAGCGGTGACGGACGGTATGCTGGAAACCGTTAATGTGTCCTCTGCTTCCTCCTCATCAGAACAATCGTCTTCCGGTTCAAGTGGAATGGTTAGCGAAGCAGCTGAGGAAAACACGATTTCAGCAGACAGTGATGAGACGGGGGCAACTGTAAAAGAAACTTTGGCAGTGGAGAATAAAACAGCGGAAGCTGTGACGGTGCAATCAGGCTTTATGGCAATGTCGGCTGTCGGAAAGACCGGTCAGTCCGGCATCTCTGATACCGGAAAAGCCTCTGTGGAAGCGCCGGCTGATTTGGAAGGCGGCGCCGGTGTGATTACCGGAACCACGACAGACATGGAATATGCGGAATCTGAAGATGCGGACAGCTGGACGGACTGCACAGATGGAAGCACAAAAGTGGCAGCGGGAATCTGGTATGTGCGGTATAAGGAAACGGATGAAAAGAATGCCAGTGCAGCGGTGGAGATAACTGTAACAGAAGAGAATACAGCGTCTGACAGCCAGTCAGGGACAGAGGGCGGAGAAGCCTCTGCCAATTCCCAGACAGAAAAAACAACAGAGAATCCGGATGCAGCTGACAAGACAGAAAACCAGGAAAATACCGGGGATAAAAACAGTGAGAATCTGCCGGACACTTCCCTTTCCGGTACGAATGTAAAGAAGGGTTCCAGAAGCTCATCAGGCACCGGTTCTTCCGGTAGTTCTGCATCCTCATCCTCTTCCGGCACCACAACCACTTCGGTGGAAACGGTAAGTGCCTTTGTAATTGCAAATGGGGATAAAATGAAGGTTACCATGAATGTGGATGAGCTGGATATCGGCTCAATGCAGGAGGGATTATCCGCAGAGATTACTCTGGATGCGGTGGAAGGGGAAACCTTTACCGGAGAAATTACCAGTGTCAGCGGAGGTGCCAGTGCAAGCAATGGAGTTGCCCAGTATCCGGTGGAAATTACCTTTGAAAAGACAGAGGAAATGCTTTCCGGAATGAATGCTTCCGTGGCAGTGATTGTGGAACAGGCAGAAAACGTACTGATAGTACCGCTGGCGGCAGTAATGGATATGGGGGATAAGGCATATGTCTATACCGGATATGATGAATCCTCCGGTGAACTGACAGGACAGACAGAGGTGACCCTTGGACTATCCGATGAAAATAATGTGGAAATAAAGTCCGGACTTTCAGAGGGAGACAGCATTTATTATCAGGTTATGGGCAGTGAGGAAAACGGCAGCAGTACCGGAGGCGGTATGGGAGGTTTTGACATGAATGGCATGGGTGACATGCCGGATGGTGCAGGGAGACCGTTTCAAAATGGCGGTGAATCCGGAAATGGAGGCGGACGTGGAAATGGCGGCATGCCGGGAGGTGGTTCACAATGATAGTGCTGGATAATGTATGTAAAACCTATGAGATTGGCGGTGATACGGTGAAGGCATTAGACCATGCATCCCTTTACATTGAGGATGGCGAATTTGTCAGTATCATCGGTCCCTCCGGCAGTGGTAAATCTACCCTGATGAATATGATTGGATGTCTGGATGTGGCAGATGAGGGCAGCTATTATCTGGATGGTATGCCCATTGAACAGTATTCAGAGGATGATTTGGCGCTGGTGCGCAATGAAAAAATCGGATTTGTATTCCAGAATTTTAACCTGCTGAATAAATTGACGGCATGGGAAAATGTGGAGCTTCCGCTGATTTACCAGCGTGTTCCCAAAAAAGAGCGGGAGCAGAGAGTAAATGAGGCAATGGAAAAGGTACAGCTGGGAAAACGCCGGGGACATAAGCCCATGGAGCTGTCCGGAGGTCAGCAGCAGAGAGTTGCCATTGCAAGAGCACTGGTGACACAGCCCTCCATGATTCTGGCGGATGAGCCTACGGGGAATCTGGATTCCAAAACCGGAGAAGAGATTATGGCACTGTTTCATGAGCTTCATGCCCAGGGGAATACCATTGTACTGATTACCCATGACGAAAACGTAGCAAATCAGGCGGAGCGCAGAATCCGCATTCGGGATGGACGGGTGCAGGAGGTTGATTTGACTCCGGAATTATTGGATAGAACAGGGAAAGGGGCGCAGATATTATGATTATACAGTCCGTAAAAATGGCGGTTGATTCGATTCTCTCCAACAAAATGCGCTCCTTTCTAACCATGCTTGGTATGATTATCGGGGTAATGTCCCTGGTGGTGCTGGTATCCATTGTAAATGGTGCAACCAGCCAGGTGACGGATTCCATCAGCCAGATTGGTACTAATCTGTTAACGGTGCAGATTCAGGATGACAAGGAAAATCCGTTTACCCTGTCAGAAATCAATGCACTGACAGAGAAGGAGTCGGTAAAAAATGCCGCACCATTTTCCCAGGGAAACGGAACGGCAAAATATGAGAGAAACAGTTCTTCCATCACGCTTTATGGTACTACAAGTGCATACTATGATATTCAGGGCTTGTCGCTGGCAAGGGGACGGTTCCTGAAAAATGCTGACGTAAACCAGGGAACCTTTGTGGCGGTGGTGAATGCTACAGCTGCCGAGGAGTTATTTGAGCGCACCAATGTGGTGGGAGAAAGCATTTCCATAAATGGGTATCATTTTACGATTATCGGCGTGCTGGAGGAGGAAGATACTACCATCGGTAATGCATCGGAACGACTGGAAGCATATATTCCCTTTTCGGTATTGTCCAAGATTAGCGGCGGCAGCCGGGATGTAACCAGTTTTTATGTATCCTCAGCGGATGAGGAGAGCATGGACCAGGTGGAGGCAGATATCACAGCCTATCTGTATGAGCGGTTGTCCGGGGACACGGATGCATTTTCTATAATCAATTCCTCCACCATAATGGAAACCATGAGCAGTGTAACCGATACCATGAAGTGGATGCTTGGCGGTATTGCAGCCATATCCCTTTTGGTTGGTGGAATTGGAATCATGAATATTATGCTGGTGTCCGTTACAGAGCGTACACGGGAAATCGGAATCCGTAAGGCGATTGGCGCAAGAAAGCAGACGATACTGGTGCAGTTTTTGATTGAGGCACTGCTGGTCAGTGTATCGGGGTGTCTGATTGGAATCGGGTTGTCAGCACTTACGGTGTTTGGCATCAATCATATTATGACCTCGGTATCTGCCAGTATTTCTATTGATGTGGTGCTGGTTGCCATTGGCTTTTCCATGGTGATTGGGCTTGTCTTTGGAAGCTATCCCGCCTATAAGGCGGCAAATAAGCGCCCGATAGATGCGCTGCGGTATAACTTATAAACAGGTTGTTGTTATTATTTGAAATATGATTGCACATAAAAAAAGAGAAACCGGCTGACTTATATCTCTGTCAGCCGGTTTTCCTTTTAAGTTGCCAGGCTATGAAAAAATAGTCCGGTGAACCATTTTTAAGTGTTGTCATGCTTTGCCTTTGCATTTCCTGTTTTTGCTTTACCCTGTATTTCCGGTACAGGCGGTGCATCGTTCTTTGGAAAATTATTTTTCTTGTTGCTCTCTGTGCCGTGGGGCTCCTTTGAATCTGGTCGTCTCATTCCTGCTTTTGCCATTTTATCACCTCAGTAGAAGTATTGGCTAAGGCGGGTGAAATTATGCAGAAATCTTTGGAGGTTTCTATTCCTTTCCATTCCAGCAGTAGGTACAAAGCTTTTCTTCCGGAATACCTACAGCCGCCAGCATATCATCTAACCGGTTGTACCGGAGCGTGGTAAAATTAAGCTCTTTCCGGATTTCCTCTACCATCTGGTCATATTTTGGAGATTCCGGATGCGTATATTCCTGTAATACTTCTTCGGAGATGTCTTCCGTTCCCTCTAACTTTGCGATAACCCGGCGGGTAATCAAATCCATCTCAGAGGAGGAGCGGGAGAAATTCAGGTATTTACAGCCATAGACCAAAGGTGGGCAGGCAGGACGGATATGAACCTCCTTTGCACCGCTTTGGTACAAAAATTCAGTAGTTTCTCTTAACTGGGTTCCCCGGACAATGGAATCGTCAATTAGCAGTAAACTCTTATCTTTGATTAAATCATGTACGGCAATCAGCTTCATTTTAGCAATCAGATTACGCTTGCTCTGAATTGTCGGCATAAAGGAACGTGGCCAGGTTGGTGTATACTTAATAAACGGTCTGGAGAACGGTATGCCGGAAGCATTGGAATAACCGACAGCATGGGCGGTTCCGGAATCTGGCACACCGGCAACAATATCCGGTTTTACATTATCTCTCTTTGCCAGGCTGGCGCCGCAGTTGTAACGCATCTGTTCTACACTGACACCCTCGTAGGAGCTGGATGGATATCCATAATATACCCATAGGAAGGTACAGATTTTCATATCCTTGCCAGGAGCGATTAGTGTTTTTACACCCTCCTGGGTTACAATGTCAATCTCGCCGGGACCCAATTCCTTGAAATCTTCATATCCGAGATTGCGGTAGGCGAAGTCCTCGAAGGTAAGACAGTAGGCATCCTCTTTTTTTCCAATTACAAGAGGGGTTCTTCCGTATTTATCCCTGGCGGCATAGATACCCTTTGGCGTCATGACCATCATAGTCAGGGAACCATCAATTAACTCCAAAGCATAGTGAATACCGTCAATAATATTTTCTTTCTGGTTGATGATGGCAGCTACCAGCTCCGTTGGATTGATATCTCCGCCACTCATTTCCAGAAAATGGGAATTGCCATTATTGAATACCGTGTTAACAATTTCATCTGTATTGTTAATCTTACTTACCGTGGTAATGGCATAGGTTCCGTGATGGGAACGTACGATTAAAGGCTGCGGCTCATAATCGGATATGCACCCAATGCCCATGTAGCCTTTCATTTCCTGTACGTCCTTGTCGAACTTGGTACGGAACGGGGCATTTTCGATATTGTGTATGGAACGGTCAAAGCCTTTTTCGCCATAGACCGCAAGACCGCCACGTCTTGTGCCTAGATGGGAATGATAGTCAGTTCCGAAAAATAAGTCAAACATACAATCTTCTTTTGATACAACTCCAAAAAATCCACCCATGATTTTCTCCTTTTGCATATATTCTGTGCCAAATGTCCTTTCATTATGTAACAGAGATAAAGTAAATGCTTTCTGTTATAAGGTAAATAAAAAAGACATAAGGTTATTTTGCTTAACAAACTAAAGTATAACAATCTATACAGTGGCTGGCAAGAAAAAATTGCAAAAATATGGCATGTTAAGTTGGTGCGGATAAACGTTTCTGCCGGCGGAGCCGTTGCTTTACCAGTTCTAAAAAGCGTTCACTTCCCAATACCTCCACCATGGGTCCAAAGGACAGAACTTCAATAAGTAATTCTGTTTCCATTTTTTGATTATAGTAAATGAAGCATTCATAGGTGTTGTCATTGATTTTAGTGGTGTTTTTCTCGTAGTTGGCAAACTGGAGCATCGTGCGCTCCAAGGCATTCCGGTCCGTATGGATGCGGAGATGCACCGGTTCTTTGTAATAAGAGGAGCGGATGCGTTTATTGATATCCGGCAGCTTGTCTGCATATTCCGGCAGCAGAGAAACCTCCTTCATCCGTTCCAGGTTTAAAATTTCCACACGGTTTTTTCTGTCTGAGCGCAGAATCCCAAGAAGGCGGAATTTATCATTTTTGATGGAATATTCCAGCCGGCATGGCAGGTAATGGTGATGCAGCCGGTGGTTGGTATGGGATTCATAGGAAATGTCCACATACTGGTGATTGTGAATCGCCCTCACCAAAGTGCGGAAATGCTGCTGGTAACAAGGATTTTCGTAATCGTCCCCATTGGAAAAGCGGTCATAATAGTAAAAATCCTCCGGCTGCCAGAGAACGGCTTCACCGGCAAACAGGGCTTCTAACCTCGTTAACTGCTCCTTTTCAAAGAACAGGCAAATCCGTTTATCCTGTAAAATGGTCTTCATATATGCTCTTTGCAGACTGGTAAGGGGTACATAGAAATTGTCAGAAAGCTTGGAAACAAAAAGCTCTCCGTCCCGTTCTAACAGGTTCCATTCCTTCGAGGTGAGCTTGGGAACCAGATACAAAAGGCTTTCCTCATATCCCTTCCCGGAAATCTCGGCACGGAGAGAATCTAAGGTAAGATTGGAATGGTTCTCTAATATTGATTTCATAATTTGATAATAGCAGTTGTATATTTCGGAAAACAGCTCCATAGGTAATTCTCCTTATCATTCTATATGTCATACATCTGGTACATGGCTTCCATATCGCTATAAAAAAGAGATTTTAGTCTGGAGGCGCTGCACTCGATATCAAGAATGCGCCCGGTAAAGGTGCGGAGCCATGGCAGCATTTCATTACTGTCAAATACTTCTTTTTCATAGGTGTAGGTATCCGGTGCAATGTGGTTTATGGTTCCGCCTTTACCTTCCCGGGTAAGCCGCTCTAAAATATAGTCCTCTGCACCTTCTTTGATATGGAGGGTTAATTTTACGGTTTCCAAATGGGTTCTGCCGCCATTTTGAAAGGATACCCCCCACAGATGGTCGTGGTTTTTCATAAGCATTTCCCGGAGTGTTTTGTAATCAGGGGCAAGTTCTGCCGGTTGGACCTTTTTAATGGAATCCATGCGGACACAGGTAAAACGCTTGGATTTTGCCAGGTAAAGGCACAAAAAACGTCTTCCGGTGCGGGTGCTGGTAAAAATCTGAAGTGGAACACCAAGCATAGTACTTTCGTTGCTACTTTTAGAGCCACGTATCATAAGTTTGACGGAAAACTGCTGTCTCATGGCATTTAGTAATTCTAACAGAATCTCATCCTCCAGGGTATGGACAAAGAAGCTGTGCTTTACCCGGAAGGTCTCATTTTTACTGGAAATAGTATCTAATACTGTGTTTCCGACAATTCCTAATGGGGCGCTGAGCTGGTAGAATTGAAGAGCAGATTCCAGCATTGGGAATTGTGCAAGAGTATCCTTAAAATCGGGATTTTTCAGATAAAGCAAATCCTTTCCGTGTTTTTCTTTGCGAAGCAGACCTTCTTTTACATAAGAATTACATTTTCTTCTCACCATCTGTACATCAAAAAATACTTCATAATCATTCAAAATACCGTCGGTGATTTCTTCTATGGTCATGCCCCCGGTATCTGACAGCATGTCCAGTAAAAAGAAATGCAGCATGATATCATTGTCTGTAAAGCTTTTGGTTTTCCATACCTGATAGAGAGGGTTGGTGTCTAAAAGATTGCTGTCAATGGCAAGGGAGATGTTCTTCCCTTTTTCTGTATAGTCCCGTTTTACAAAACCTGACAGCCAGCTTTCAATACGGCGGCGTTCATTGTCATAGGTTCTTGGACTTTTGCCCTTGAATTCTTCTCTGGTTTTGAAACCATATACAAAGAAGTCCCGGACATATTCTCTTGTTTTGGGAAAGCTTTTGATAAGTTCTTTAAATTCAGACATGCAGGACTCCTTTCTTGATTGTGATTGCTATAGTTAATTGCGAAACTCTCTATTTTCAAAAGCATAGTTGTGTAAAATAAACAACTTCATAAACAGGGTACTTTGGAGCCGTCAGTACTTAGGTGCCGTGTTTTGGCACCTTATGTACTGTTACGAGCGACAAGTAGTGCAAACGTGCCCTGTGGTGAATTGTTTATTTTACACAACGTGCGGTTTCAAAAACTGCGTTTCGCAATCGCCTATTGCAATTGGTTTAATGGTGTGTCGTAATTTTTTATTGTATTGTAGCATAGATGGGGGAAAAGACACAAATAATTGTTGGCATTTTATATTCGTGATTGACAAAAAGATACTCTGGTAATAGAATATATTTAGTAATACTAAATATAAGGCGGTGAGAATTTGAACCCGAAGTATGAAAAGCAGATTAAGAAGGGAGTATTGGAGATTTTGGTGCTTAAGCTGTTGGCGAAAGAGGAGAAGTATGGCTATCAGTTAATCAATGAATTGAAAGAGAAAAGCAACGGTTTATTCGTTTTAAAGGAAGGCACACTATATCCGATTCTGTACCGGTTAGAGGATGAGAATCTGGTATCAAGCCGTTGGAGTGAACCAAAAGGGAAAGAGATATCCAGAAAGTATTACCATATTACGGAAAAGGGAAAACAGGAATTGGAAGAGCTTTGCGGATTGTGGGAAGACTTTCAGAAATGTGTAACCGCGATTTTAAGAGAGGTAGACGTATGAATCAGAAGACTTATATTAAAAAAGTTTGTAAGCAGTTAAAATGTACAAGAACAAAGAGAATAGAAATCGCAAAGCAGCTGGAATCCGATATTACCAGTGCAATGGCGAATGGCGAAACCATGGAGCAGATAGTTGAACGTATGGGGGCTCCGAAGGATATAGCGGCAGAATTTAATGAAAATCTGTCGGAGGAAGAAATCAAAAGGGCAAAAAGAGCAAAGAAAATAACAATTGCAGGTATTATAGTGGTGGTACTGTTGATTCTGGGTCTGTTGGGGTACTGGGCGGTTCCAAAGTCAAAGCCGCTTGAAGAAAGTTCAATATTTGATGTGGAACAAGTGGAAAGCAAATCAATGGCAGTGATTTTGGCATTAAATATGGAGGATTATGATGCCCTGCAGGAAGAGTATGCAGATGAAAACATGAAGCCGATTCTGACAAAAGAGTATATGGATAATGTGAAGGCAGGTTTTGATTTGGACTGGAAGTCAAATGTATCCTATGGAAATGCATATGCAGTAGAGGTTTCACAGTTAGGAAAAATATATGCAGTTGTCCAGATGACCGTTGGCTATGGGGAGAATAATGTAACCTATACTTTATCCTTTGATTCGGATTATAAGCTGGCAGGTTTATACATGAAATAGAGGGAGATGATTGGAATGGGCTTCTGGGCATTTATGTTATTAATGAATATGCTGCTTCCGTTTTGCATGATTGGATTCGGAAGGTGGATGTGGAAAACACCGCCTGCAACAATTAATGGCTTACTGGGTTATCGCACTACAATGTCCAAAAAGAATCAGGATACATGGAGATTTGCCCATACATATTGTGGCAGGCTTTGGTGGAACATTGGTTGGATTATGCTTTCTGTTTCAATTGTTATGATGCTTCTCCTGATAGGAAAATCTACAGATAGGATTGGAACATGGGGTGGAGTATTGTGTATATTACAGTGTGTAATACTGGTTGGCAGTATTTATCCGGTAGAAAAGGCATTAAGGAAAAATTTTGATAAAAATGGAAACAGGAGGAATGCTATATGATGGTTGGCTTTGTGATTTGGCTGCTTTGTGGTCTTATGTTTCTTGGATTTGGTATTGCAGCATTTCGTGCAAAAGAACCAGTAGGCTTTTGGGCAAATGCCAGGACTCCGGAGATTGAAAATGTGAGGGCTTATAATAAGGCTGTGGGTAAAATGTGGTGTGTGACAGCTGTTGTCTTTGTTGTGCTGGGATTCCCGTTTTTGACCGCCAGGCAGAATTCACCATTGTTTTTCATCTCCATTGCGGGTGTAATGATAGAAATGATTGTGGTTATGGTGGTGTATTCCCTGAAAATTGAGGCAAAGTATCGTAAGAAGTAAGAGTAGAAAAAGTGGCTGTTTATGAATAAGTAGACAGCTGCTTTTTTTGTTTTGTACTGAAGGTCAGAAAATGGCTTTTAAATCAAGTTCGCAACTTTTTTGAAATGAAAAATTTACCAATCCATATTAGAATAGCATCATCAAAGAAAACAAAACATACAAACATCAGGAAAACACAAAGAGAGTTTTTGTGGGAAAAGGAGGGAAAGACAATGTTTGTACTTTTCAATGAGAACACAAGATTTCCGGTAAAGGTTTGGTTACAGGATGAAAGTAAGCTGGAGGAGAACTGCTTGGAACAGGCATATCATTTGTCAAACCTTCCATTTATACATAAATGGGTCTGTTTAATGCCGGATACCCATGCCGGAAAGGGAATGCCAATCGGCGGAGTCATTGCAGCAAAGGATGTGATTATACCAAATGCCGTGGGAGTAGATATCGGCTGTGGCATGGTATTTACTGCAACGAATATCAAAGTAAATGACATTAAAGACATTATGACAGGAAATGGAAGCCTGATTCAGGCGATGATTGGAGCGATTATGAGAGCGGTTCCCCTTGGGGTGGAGCGCCATAAGACACCACAGGAATCCATTGTGCTTGATAAAACAAAGGATGAAATGTGGAAATACGAGGCGAACAAAGAGTTAATTCCGTTGATAGAGGACGGCTATTACCAGGTGGGAACCTTAGGCGGTGGCAATCATTTTATTGAGCTTCAGGAAGATGAGGATGGTTACCTTTGTATTATGATTCATTCAGGCAGCCGCCACCTTGGAAAGAAGATATGCGATTATTTTCACAATACCGCAAGAGAGTTAAATAATAAATGGTATAGTGACGTGCCGGAGCAATACCACCTGGCGTTTTTGCCGGTAGCAGCTGAGGAAGGTAAACAGTACATCAACTGGATGCAGCTTGCCATGGATTATGCCTTTGAAAACAGGGAGCATATGTTAATGGCAGCCTGCAATATCGTAAAGGAATTGGTTGAGAAGCATACGCACTATACAGTGGAATTTTCAGACCAGATTAACTGCCACCATAATTATGCGGCATTGGAGAACCATTATGGCGCAAATGTATGGGTGCACAGAAAGGGTGCCACCAGGGTAAGAGAGGGTGAGCTTGCGGTGATACCGGGAGCCATGGGTTCCTACAGCTATGTGGTTGAGGGAAAAGGCAATCCGGAGACTTTTTACACATCTTCCCATGGTGCAGGCAGATGCTATTCCAGAAGCGGAGCCATGGCGGCCTTTTCCACAGAACAGGTTATGGTGGACTTGAAGGAACAGGGTGTAATTCTTGGAAAACGTAAGAAAAATGATGTTGCAGAGGAGTGCCGGTTTGCATATAAGGACATTGACGAGGTCATGGAACAGCAAAAGGATATGGTAACTCCTGTCAGAAAATTAAAGACAGTGGGAGTTGTAAAAGGATAATAGTACCTGTCTGCCAGTAAAAAACGGCAGGCAGAAGAGTGGTAATAACCTGCGAGGGCAGGATTATTATAGAGAAGGAATTTATTTGCGTGGGTATCGGGGCAGTGAAGCCCCTGCCCTGCGGTGCCGGTATGTAATACAGGGTATTCCATAGGTTCTTTCACAAATTGCGCCTGTTAAGCGTAATGCCTATAAGGGATAGGCTCTAAGCTTATGGTGTCAGTGGTTCAAATCCACTCCGTGAAAACGGTAGCTCAGAGGGTAGAGCACATAAAAAAGTGGCAGACTTTTTAAGTCAGATGGTTCGAATCCATACAAAACCAAGAAGGTGCAGGCTCTTCCTCCCATCCACACCGGATTTCTTCTCAGGCAGAATTGTCATTTGCTGTAGCAGTACAGAAGATGTAATACTGCTTGCTGAAGGTCTGGAGAAGGTAATTTATTTCAGTGCCTGAAATTTGAGGATACCGCAGACTTATTTTGCAGGACAACAATGGAGAACAGTGTAGGGATGGATATTTCTGACGGAAACATTTCCGACAGAAAGCAATACCTTCACAAAGTATCCGGCGTTCTTCTGCACGATGGGATGCTGAATCAGATTTCCGTAACGGAATAAAGATGGGAGGAATGGACTGCCAAAATGCAAAAGATACGTATAGTGAGGCTTAGATACAATACAAAGATATAAGTGTTGATAAATGCATTGAACAGAATGCATATGTAAGGAGTAAATCGGTTTTTATAGACTGTGTTTTAGGAGGATGGAAGAATGAGAGTGATTATCAGAGAAAATGAAGCAGGTTTTGTGACAAAGAATGGTTTGTTTGTGAAAATGTTAACAGCGGGAAAATACTACTTTTCCAGGGTGCTGGGGTATGAGGTACATATTGAGGAAATGTCTGGTGAGCTGAATTATATGGATGTTCCATATCAGATTTTAGAAAAGGACCGGATATTCCGGGAGTCAACTGTGCGCTTTCAGATTCCGGATGGATTTATCGGTCTGATATATGTCAATGATACCCTGCGGGCATTTGCGGTCAGAAAGGAATATATTTTCTGGAATGTGTTTGAAAAGTATGAAATTAAGCTGATTTCCATGGAAAAGGCAGAAATAGAGACAGCGGTTACCAAGCAGATGTTGTCCGTAATCCCAACGAAGTACTATACTACCGTTATTGTCGGTGAGGGTGAGACCGGTTTGCTCTACTACAATCATGTGCTGCAAAAGACCCTTTCTTCCGGTGTGTATTATTTCTGGAATAACGAAAATACAGTGACTGCTAAGATTGTGGATATGAAGCAGACGGAGCTCAACATTGCAGGTCAGGAAATTCTGACAAGGGATAAAATAGGTATCCGGATGAATGTAACCTGTGCTTATAAAATCCGGGATGCTGTGGCACTGACGGAGAATATTAAGAATCTGGAACAGCAGATGTATTCCTTTGTTCAGCTGGTAATCAGGGAATTTACCGGCAACTATAAGCTGGATGAAATTCTGGAGATGAAAGAAGATATTTCCAGGGAAGTATTTCGGAAGCTTAAGGAGAATGAGGATGCTTTTTATGTGGAATTTCTCTCAGCAGGCATTAAGGATATCATTTTGCCGGGTGAGATTAAGGACATTATGAATTCCGTGCTGGTGGCAGAAAAGACGGCACAGGCAAATGTGATTTCCAGAAGAGAGGAAGTTGCTTCTACCCGTTCTTTGCTGAATACAGCGAAGCTGATGGATGAGAATAAGACTTTATACAAGTTAAAGGAGCTGGAATACCTGGAAAGAATCTGTGACAGGGTAGGCGAGATTTCCGTAAATGGAAATGCCGGTCTGGTGGAGCAGCTGGGACAGCTGTTAGGGGCAAGATAAAAGACTATATTTTTTGAATCCTTGCTTGTAACCCCTTTGTCGTTTATAATAAAATACAATAAATAATTTTAAAATTGATGTGTATTACATTTTATAAGGAGGTACTTATGGAAGAAAATAGCATAAAGAGACAAAGGGGTATTGGAATCGGAGCTGCAATTTTTAATGTGATAGCGGGGTGCGCAGGATTTGCTCTCATCTCATTTGCAGAGCTTTCCATGTGGCTTAACTATGCTGTTATGGCGGTTTTATGGATAGGTTTGTTTGCCGGTCTGTTTTTTGGCATACGGTTATTGGTATTGGATAAACGAAAAGCATGTGGGTTAACTGCAGTAATCTTAACCGGTATCATGCTGCTGTTGTTTGCGGTGGACAATGTTATTATTTTAAGGGAACAGTCAAGTGATTGGGATAGGGATGAGTCTTCCTTCGCTGTTGAATCTGATTTCCTATCTGAAAAACCAATGAGCAATTTAAATCAGGCAGATATTCAAAGTGATACTGTCATATGGATAAATGCAATTTATGCGATTCCTACTTATGCAGATAGCCGTGACTATCGTTTTATAGGGGGAACAATGCCGTATATAGAGGATGCTTCCAATCTGGAACTGATGCTGGAATCTGGCTGGGGCGTAACTGACAGAAAAAGCGCATTGGAGTGCGTGGAAAAACTGATTCAGAAAGGGCATCAGTCCAGCTATATGGAGTATATGGAGAAATTGAGTATGCAGGGATTACTGGATTTAGAGGAGAATGAGGTCAGAGAATATTTTGAAGGAGAAAATTTGGAAGATAAAGAATTGAATAAATATATAGCAGCGTACCGGATTTATAAAAATGATGCAGAAAACGGAATTATCGCATGGGATTACTGCCGTGCGGTACAGCTGCTGGGATATTATTATGTAATGGATTATATTACATTAGAAGAATGCATGGACAAATCCCTGGAAATTGCAAAGCAGCTGCAAAGTACTTATGCTTCATGGGATGAGATGGCAAATTCCTATTTATTAGGATATGAATTCTGGTCCGGACAGAGTTTAAATGAGTTTGGAACGGATGCATATCTCAGAAAATCAGAATACGAGGACATTATGGCATATGAACCATATATTTTTGCAATAGATTGGAATTATGAGTTACAAGATACATGGACAGGAGTAGAGCATTCTGTTGCGACAGAAGACATATATGATGTGGTGTGTGACGCCTATACAGATTACGTACAGCGTATGGGATATGAGATGGAGGAAGACCATTGGCTAAATGGTTCTGCGGCAGAGGAATGAGAGAACTTTGATATATACAAAAATCAAACAACGTGATATAATGCAGTCGTTCAAAGAGGAACAGCTTCGGAGTATTCCGGTAACTGTTCCTTATTTTTTTGTGCAAAAGATACAAGCCAGTCTGGATTGTTATGCAAATGTATTTAAGGACAGGAGTGAATAATATGCAGCAGTTAAAGGCAATACAACCCAAACAACCGTTTTTTTTGAATGCAACCTCCCATTACCGCAAGCATATAGTGGGGAGCATGGGAATCTCCCATTTTTATGCATTTGTAGTGGATGATTTGAATAATTTAGCGCTGGGTATTCCAGATGATTGTGTGGATATCATGTATCAGTGCGATGAGAAAAATCCGGAAATCATATTAAGTGGAACCGGGTTTATTCCAAGACCCTTAGAGCTTATTTCAGGGAAGTATTATTTTGGTGTCCGGTTTCTGCCGGGTTATATTCCACGTTTTCATTCCGTTTCGTTTGCGGAAATTGTGACCAGAGATATTGTTTTTGAAGAGCTTGCCAGAGAAATGGAGACTTATCAGAAAATTGTTCATAGCCGGGATTTTGCAGAGCAGATAGAGATTTTTATGAAGATGTATTGTGGGAAGTATTTTATAGAAGATGCTGATGAAAAATATGAGCTGAAAAATTATATCCGCAGGGAGATTGTGGAGAGCCACGGGACGAAAAAAATCAAACAGATTGTAGAAGAGTCGGGGTATTCGGACCGTTATATTACCAAGGTATTTAAGGAAAATTATGGTATGCCGCCGAAGCGGTTTTCTGAGATTATCAGGTTTCAAAATTTATTACAGGCATTGCAGCGATATGAGGAGGATACCATTAATTTCATGTCGGTTGCGGTGGATTATGACTATTATGATGAGTCCCATATGCTCCGCTTTTTCAGACAGTATATGAATGAGACACCCAAGTATTATTATGATTTTATCCGAAGTGAAGGCTATCACAACAAATTGGATGTTATGTAGTAATGCCATGGCCCGGTGTTCGTTTTTATCCTATGAGATTTTTACGGAAAAGCTATACTTATTTGCAGGCAGCAAAGAAGTTCGCAGGAAACTTTACTTTGCTGCTATTTTTTATTTGGAGGGATGCTTTATGATAGAACCTTTCGCCTTTGATTTTCAGACAACCATTGAATTCGGCTGTGGAAAATCAAAAGAAATTGTAAAGAAAATAAGGGAACTTGCAGTTGAAAGGATTATGGTGGTAACGGATGCACAGCTTATGCAGCTGGGGATTTTGGACAGCATTTTAAATGGGATGACAGAGCAGGGAATGGATTATGTTATTTATGACAGTGTACTACCGAACCCAAGGGCAGAGCAGGTAGATGAATGTGCAGCATTGTACAGGAAAGCGGAATGTCAGCTGGTGCTTGCGATAGGTGGGGGAAGCGTAATGGATGTAGCAAAGGGGGCAGCTGTAATCGCAGCAAACGGCGGAGAAATAATGGATTATCTTCTCCTGCGTGGAGAGGAAAGAAAAGTCTGCAGAAAAGCACCCGAAAAGCTGATTGCCGTACCAACAACCTCGGGAACCGGTTCTGAGGTCTCGGAATGCATTGTGATTACAGATAAAAACGGGAAAAAGGATTTAATGCTTGCACCGGAGCTGGCTCCGGAATATGCCTATGTTGACCCGGAACTGACTTATAATGTACCTTCATTTATTACTGCTGTCACAGGTTTGGATGTATTAGGTCATGCAATTGAATCTTATGTCTCCAGTCTGGAAAGCAGGTTTGCAGAACTGTTTGCACTAGAGGCAATTAAGCTTACTTTTCAATATCTTCCGGCAGCAGTACAGGGAAACCGGGAGGCAAGAAATCAGATGGCATTGGCTTCTGTGTATGCCGGAATTGCCCAGTCGAAGAACGGCTGTATTCTGCCACATGCAGTGAGCTGTCCGCTTTCTGTGAGATATAAGGTGCCCCATGGGTACGCAGTGGGAATTGCACAAATTCCAAGCATTACATTTACAAGAGATGTGTGTGGTGCAAAGTATGAGGAGATTGTGAGATATATAGGGGAACCGGGAGAGGGGACGGAAGGCGCCGATATTCTGATACAAAAGATTCATGATTTATTCCGGGCGGTTTCCCTGGATGAGAAGGTGGATATTGGAGAGCTGGATGACGATTTATTGAATTCCCTTGCAGAGGATGCTCTGCTGGAGGTGGATATCGAGGACTGCCCGAGGCAGCCGGTTTCTAAGAGCGATATTGTTGAGATATATAAGGAGATTTTGGTAAAGCAGTAAGGTGGTGAAGAAATATGGAACGTATTACAGAACATCCGATATTAGGAAAACAGGAGAAAGGCAGAGAGGTGACCTTCTACTATGACGGAATGGAATTAAAAGGCTTTGAAGGAGAACCTGTTGCAGCTGCTCTAAAGGCAGCCGGAATTATGGTGCATCGATATACCAAGAAGCTTCACACTCCGAGGGGAATCTTTTGTGCCATCGGAAGGTGTACAGATTGTGTTATGGTGGTAGACGGAAAACCGAATGTCCGGACCTGTGTGACTCCTTTGAAGGAAGGGATGAGGGTAGAAACACAGTACGGAGTTGGTGGAAAGGAGGCAGCAGAAGATGGAAAGATATGATTTGATTGTAGTCGGAGCCGGTCCTTCAGGGCTTTCTGCGGCAATAGAGGCGGCAAAAAGAGGAATGCGGGTTGTTGTATTTGATGAAAATGACAAGCCCGGCGGGCAGTTATTTAAGCAGATTCATAAGTTCTTTGGCTCGAAGGAGCATAAAGCCAAAATCCGGGGTTTTCGCATCGGAGAGGAATTATTAAAGGAGGCAGCAGCAGCCGGAGTTACCGTGAGATTAAATGCTACCGTTGTGGGCATGTATCAGGAAAAAGAAATTACGGTGAGGCTGAATGACAGAATAAAACATTATAAAGGGGATTCTGTCATTATCGCAACAGGGGCAGCGGAGAATATGATAACATTTCCGGGCTGGACATTACCGGGTGTGATTGGTGCCGGTGCTGCACAGACCATGATGAATCTGCATGGAGTTAAACCGGGGCCAAAGATTCTGATGCTTGGCTCTGGAAATGTGGGTCTGGTGGTAAGCTTCCAATTGATGCAATGTGGATGTGAGGTAGTGGCAATTGTAGATGCAGCACCGCGGGTAGGCGGCTATGGAGTGCATGCGGCAAAGGTAGCAAGAACCGGCGTTCCGTTTTATCTGTCCCATACGATTGTAAAGGCAGAAGGCGAAGACTGCGTCAGGGGTGTGACCATTGCGGAGGTAGATTCAGCATTTCAGTTTGTTCCGGGAACGGAGAAACACTTTGAGGTGGATACCATTTGTCTGGCGGTGGGGCTGTCGCCGATGTCCCAGTTGCTGAAAATGGCTGGATGCGATATGGAGGATAATCCAAAGCGGGGAGGACAGGTGCCTCTTATTAATGAAAATGGAGAGACCTCTCTTCCGGGTGTGTTTGCAGCAGGTGATGTGGCGGGAATAGAAGAGGCATCTTCGGCAATGATTGGTGGTAAAATCGCAGGGATTTCGGCAGCAAGGTATCTGGGGTATATCGGGGAAGATGAAGCGTCAGAACAGATTGAACAGTTAAAGGAATCCTTGAACAGCTTACGTCAGGGAATGTTTGCTCCTGAAAACAGGGGAAAGGTAATCGAGAAAACGGATGAAGGCATTGCAGTGTCACAAAATCTCCTTAAGTGGGGGTATGTTGCAGATGATGAAATTGAACGTTTTCCGGGAATTACTCATGGAAAGGGAATTCATCCGGTAATAGAGTGTACCCAGAATATTCCCTGTAATCCCTGTCAGGATGCCTGTATACAGAAGGTCATCAAAATCGGAGCGGATATCACAGCGCTTCCGGCAGTGGATGAAAATGCTAAATGTACCGGATGCGGTATGTGTGTGGCCTCCTGCTCGGGGCAGGCAATCTTTCTGCTGGAGGAGGAATATGAGCCGGGGCTTACCAAAATAACAATCCCCTATGAGTTCCTTCCGCTTCCTGAAAAAGGCGATAAAGGAATTGCATTAGGAAGAGATGGAAAGCCGTTATGTGAGGCGGAAGTTATTCAGGTAAGAACCGCTCCTGTAATGGATAAAACCTATCTGTTAACAATGAGTGTGCCTACGGAATACAGCATGAGAGCACGTTTTTATACTTCAGGAACGTTTTAGACACAGCATAAACACCGGATGCAGTAAAGAATTTTACAGGGCAGGATTCTTTTTCATGAAAAGGAGGAATTAGAATGAAGACGAGAAGCAACCGTTCTTATGATTTGGGAGAATATATTCCGGCAGAGGATGATGATATGATTATTTGCAGATGTGAGGAGGTTACCAAAGGAGAAATCCGCCGTGCGATTTATGACGGCATGTTTACAATGGCAGAGCTTAGAAGATATCTCAGGAATGGAATGGGACTTTGCCAGGGACAGACCTGTGGCAGGCTGGTAAAGAGCATACTTGCAAAAGAGCTTGGCGTTTCTCCCCAGGAATTGGAGCCGGCAACCTCGCGCGCGCCGATGCGGCCAACAGAAATGTGTGTACTTAGTAATGAGGAAATGTAGGGAAAGGCGGTGATGAGGATGGCGGAAAATACAGCAGATGTCATTATAATCGGCAGTGGAATTATCGGAAATGCCGCCGCATATTATTTGGCGAAAAAGGGATATTCGGTAATTGTACTGGACAAAAATGATGTGATTGGAGACGGCGGTTCCAGCAGAAATGGCGGAGGTGTCAGACAGTCCGGAAGAGATGTGAGAGAGCTGCCCCTTGCCATGTATGGAATCCGGCATATATGGCCGACCCTGTCAGAAGAGCTTGGGGTAGATGTAGAGTATTATCAGGAGGGAAATCTCAGACTGGGGAAGACGGAAGAGCATATGGCAATTTTAAAACGTCTGGCTGATAAGGCGGCAGAAGTGGGACTGGATGTACAAATGGTCACAGGAGACGAGGCAAGACAGATTAATCCATATCTTTCTAAAGAAGTGTATGGAGCCAGCTGGTGTCCTACGGACGGCCACGCGAATCCACTGATTACAACCCTGGCATTTTACCGGGCGGCACGAAGGCTTGGGGTTACGTTTATCACCGGAGAAGAGGTGGTGGGATTAAGGAAAATAAAGGGTGTACTGCGCCAGGTGCTTACAAAAAATGGAGTCTTTGAGGGGGAGCATGTAATTGTGGCAGCCGGATATGAATCAAGAAGGATTGTGAATACGGTGGGAATAGATGTACCCCTTTATACCGAAAAGCTGGAATGTCTTGTGACGGAGGCGGAACCGCAAATGTTTTATCAGATGCTGGGCTGTGCCACGGCTGATTTTTATGGACATCAGACAACACATGGTTCCTTTGTGTTTGGAGGCTCCTCGGGACTGGATATGACCAATCAGGACAATGGGAAATGTATAAGCTCCAGTCTGACTGCCTCCTGTATTTGCCGGGGCATCATGGGATATTTCCCTAATCTTGCCGATGTGAAGATTGTACGCACCTGGGCAGGTATGATTGATGATTGTATTGATAATGTTCCGGTTATTGACAGTGTGGAGGAGGTTCCGGGTCTGATTCTGGCATGCGGCTTTACAGGACATGGATTTGGAATCGGACCGGCAGTGGGCAAGGTGTTATCTGAAATAGTGGCGGGTGATATGCCGAGTGCGGATATCAGTGCTCTGTGTTATGACCGTTTCCGGGCGAAAATATAACAGTTCGGTTTTTTCCTATGAGCGCGGGAAAAAAGAATTAAACTTAAGGTAAAATAAAAAAAGAATTGAGAAAGAGTGACAAGGGTGTTGCGTAACAGCATCTCTGTCACTCTTTTCAGTTAGGAGGAAATATGAGTGATAGTAAAATTGAATTTCTTTTTTTAAATGAAGAGGATATGATTCAGGCCGGTGTAACAGATATGGGCAGATGTGTAGAGGTTATGGCAGAGATGTTTGAATTGCTGGGAAAGGGTGACTACGTTATGGGAAGTAAGAATCATAATTCCCATGGAATTATGCTGGAATTTCCGAAAACCCCGGATTTTGAGGGAATGCCGGCTGCCGGACCGGACCGGAGGTTTATGGCGATGCCTTCTTATCTTGGCGGGAGATTCCAGGTATGTGGTGAAAAATGGTATGGCTCTAATAAGGAGAATGTAAAGAAAGGACTTCCCCGTTCAATTCTCATGTATACGCTGAATGATAAGGATACGGGAGCACCGCTGGCGTATATGTCGGGTAATTTGTTAAGTGCCATACGAACCGGCGCAGTACCGGGGGTAGCTGCGAAATATCTCGCAAAAAAGGATGCCCGTGTTGCAAGTATTATTGGTCCGGGCGTCATGGGAAAAACAGGAATCCATGCGGTATTAGAGGCAGTGCCGGGAATCCGGATTGTTAAGGTATGCGGAAGAAGGCGGGAATCCTCCGAAGGCTTTGTAGAATATATGAAGGATTATTTTCCCGATAAGGAGTACGTGATTGTAGAAACACATGAAGAGGCGGTGCGTGGCTCTGATATTATATGCCTGGCAACCTCGGGAGCAGCGGAGGACCCGGAGGTTAAGGAGGAATGGTTAAATAAGGGAGCGCTGCTGCTGCTGCCTGCAACGGTTTGTCTGGAGGATGATTTCATCTTAAACCGTGCTGTAAATGTGGTGGACAATTGGAAAATGTGGGAGTGCTGGGAGGCGGAATATGATTATCCATATTATGAAAAGCTGGAAATGCTGGGCGCCTATTATCTGGACCTTTTACACTCCGGAAAAATGGAGAAAACCCAGATTATTGAAATGGGAGATATAGTGGCGGGGAAAATTCCCGGCAGACAATCGGAGGACGATATCATACTCTTTACTACAGGCGGCATGCCGGTGGAGGATGCGGCATGGGGGTATGAAATATATCAAAATGCATTAAAGAGAGGAATTGGAACGAAGTTGAAGCTATGGGATGTCCCGGCGATGGCGTAAGGAGGAGATTGCGATGGATATTTTAATTATGTTAACACCTATTTTTGCACTAATCATTGTAGCTATACTATCAAAGAATTTGCTGTTTTCCATGATTTGTGCCTCAATGCTGTCTGTTATTATTGAATGTAAGGCAGGCTTCTTTACTGCTTATATTGACCATATGTATGATGTGTTAAGCAATCCGACATTACAATACATATTAATTTTTGCTGTACTGGCAGGTGCAATGATTAAATTATTTGAAAAATCAGGCGCAATGACAGGATTTTCTAAAATTATGACGAAGCTTTCCAATACACCAAGAAAATCAATGTTTTTGACCTGGCTGTTAGGTGGAATCATTTTTATTGACGACTATCTGAATGCGCTGGCAGTATCTACTACCATGAAGGGAATTACGGATAAGCACAGGATTCCAAGAGAGCATCTGGCTTATACGGTAAACAGCATGGGAGCCTGTGTATGCGTGCTGCTTCCGATTACAAGCTGGGCAGCCTGTGCCATTAGTACGTTACAGGATACGGGTTATGACAAGAGTGTGTATATCTCTGCTGTCCCGTTTATGTTTTATCCCATTGCTGCTGTCATTATCTGTCTGCTGCTTGCAATGGGAATATTCCCCAAGCTTGGAAATATGAAAAAAGCTTATGAAAGAGTGGAAGCAGGTGGAGATACCTTAGATGAGATATCCAAGGGAACACAGGCAGAGGAAAAGGATGAAAAAACCACTGCCGGTAATCCATGGTTCTTTATTATTCCCATGATTGTACTGGTGGTAGTAACCATTGTGTTTGACATTAATCTGGTAGCAGGCTTGATGGCAACCTTATTGGTGCAGGGACTGTTATATGGCTTTACAAAAACAATGAAGTTTAAAGAATTTTTCGATTATGTAGTACAGGGCGCCGAGTCCATGACAGGAATCAATCTGATTATTGTGGCAGCATTTATTATGAATCAGTCATTGAGCAATATGGGATTTTCCGATACCGTTATTAATTTTTTCTCACAGCATGTGAGTCCGCAGCTGTTACCGGTAATTGTATTTCTGGCAGTGGCATTTCTGGCATATGTGACAGCAAACTTCTGGGCATTGGTGGTGCTTACGATTCCCATCTTTGTGCCAATTGCCGCCAATATGGGAATAAATCCAGCGGTTGTTGTAGGCGCAATTATGTCCGGTGTGGCATTTGGAAGCCACTGCTGTATGTATGCAGATGCCGTATTTATGACGGCAGTGGGTACTGGTGTGGATAATCTGGTGCAGATTAAGTCCATGATGCCTTATGCAGTCATAGGCGGAGTATTAGCGATAGTGCTGTTTTTGGTAACGGGTATTGTCATTGCATAGGAGGAGAAGATGAGTATGGAAAAGGCGGATAAGGTTTATAAAAGCAAGAAAATATATACGGTTACAAATGGCATGGTAAATGGCGGCGTGGCAGTAAAGGATAACGTGATTCTTGCAGTAGGCGGGAACGAGTTGTTGGAGCCGTATGTGACAGAGAAAACCGAGATTATAGATTATGGTGAGAAATTACTGATGCCCGGTTTTGTTGACGGTCATACGCATATGATGGCTTATGCGCCTAAGGTAGATTTAAGTGATGCGGAATCTATTGAGGAATGCGTGGAGATGATTCGGGAGTTTTATGAGGGGCATAAGGAGACGGACTGCGTCCGGGCAGAGAAATGGTATGCGGCAAACTGGGATGGTACCATGCCTGCAAAGCAGGATATTGATGAAGTGGTGAAGGATGTTCCCTTTTTTGCAGTGGATTTGGATATTCACAAGGTATGGGCAAACAGTTGTCTGCTGGAGGAGATGGGGATTCGGAAGGATACCATTGAAGCAGTGAGTAACGGCAATCCGGATATGATTTCCGTGGATGAAAACGGAGAGCCGACCGGCTTGCTGCATGACCAGGTGGCTATGGATGTGACCATCCGCTATGGCGTTCCAACCACAGATAAAACGGTAAAGGATATGCTGGATGTATGGACCAGGTATGGTGTAACAACCATAAATGACATGGATTTCTATACAGCGGATTGCGATATGTTCCGTATTATTAAGCAGTTTGAAGAGAGTGGAAAATTGAATGTGAGGGTATTTTCCTCTTTGGATGCGGATAAAGCAACGGATGAGTCCATCGAATACGGGAAAAGCTATATGAACACGGATATGTTCCGCTTAAATTCCCTCAAAGCATTTATGGACGGAACAGGTTCCGGTATGACAGCCTTTATGTTAAAGCCCTATAAGGGAACCGATATTGTGGCGAGACCGTTTTGGTCCAAGAAGGAATTGTCAGCCTTCATCCGTCTGGCAGACAAGCACCAGCTTGCCATGCATACCCATTGTTGTGGAGATGCAGCATTTCGTATGACACTGGATGTGTATGAACAGGCAGTAAAGGAAGGTGTAGTCATGAATCCAAGGTTCAGTATTGAGCATTGTGATACGGTTGCACCGGAGGACGAAATGCGTCCTGCACAGCTGGGTATTTCATTGAATCTGACACCGGACTTTTTGGCACCGACTAAAAAATGGAAGGACAATCCGTATCTGCAAGTGTACGATAAAGAGGTGCAGCCGGAGCTGTGGCATTTGAAATCTTTTGTGGATACAGGTGTCAATGTTTCCTTTGGAACAGATTACACTGCAAGCTCCATGAATCCGATGGACCAGATTTACCGTGCGGTGGAGAGGAAAGCCAATGATGGCAATCCTGCAGGCGGCTATATGCCGGAAGAGAAGCTGACGCTGGAACAGGCGGTATATTGTTACACTATGGGCCCTGCAACCAGTGTGGGAATGGAGGATAAGCTTGGTTCTTTGGAGGCAGGAAAATATGCGGACATGATTGTGCTGGATTGCAACATTTTTGAATGTTCCATGGATGAGGTAAAGCGGGCAAAAGTAGATACAACAATTGTTAATGGCAGCATTGTCTATGACACAGAGGCAGAAATAGGATGATACTTTCTCCTGCTTCCCGTTACATGGAATATAACTTGGGTTAAATTGGATAGCGGGCATCGGGTTGTGAGCCACAATCCGATGCCCGCTATCCCCTGCGGTCCATGTAAAACCTCAAAAAAGCGTGCATACCCACGCAAACACAGCACAAATTGGAATATATATAACAAAATGTATCAAATGTGTATTTTTGTTATACCCAAACATATGTGGTCCCACTATACCTTTAAGCTCCGGATAAAAATGGGGAAAGAAGTTTGAGTGACAGAGCAACACCCAATCAAAGAATACGATATCATAAATTTCCATGACATAAAGCATTGCAAGAAAGCGTTCAAAGAATTTCAAGAAACTGAAGTTGTTTCTTACACCATCCCATACCCCAAGAATAATCGCTCCTATAAATAGCAAAAATGCGATGGCTACTATGTTAGTCTATCCTAACTCTTTTGTCAATAGAGTCAAACTTTCTAGCCTTTTTACAATCAGCTTATTTATAATTGCTACATTACATCATATTCAAAGTTTATTTGATTGAATATTAGTTATTATTTTATTAGCTTGATATATGTGTCTAGTTGTTCATCTTCAAGATTGTAAATCAATTCTGCAAATGGTACTAAATCATTATTGACTGCGTATTCTTCTAATACATTATAATATTCTAGTCTGTTTTCTTTGGCTATTGATATAGGTAAAAATCCATTAATCATAAGCTGATAATTCATAATCAATCTTGACGTTCTTCCGTTACCATCTATAAAAGGGTGTATTCTGACAAATTCCGCATGTGTCCATGCCGCTAATTCAATAGGGTTTAAATGATTTTTATATTGTAAATCGGCAAAGAAGTTTTTTATTTGAATGAACATATCATTTCCTGATGGTGGGGTATGACCTGCTCCACTAATTCTTACCTCTTGCTTCCGATATATTCCGCCAATAATAATATTTTCTGTCAAAATTGCGTGTATATCTTTTACTATGTTTTCATTTAATTGCTTTCCTTCAGCAATACATTTCTTTACATATTGATATGCTTTTTTATGATTGACAACCTCATAAATTTCCCTTAGTTCTTTTCCTCCGATTGTAATACCGTCTTCTAGTACAACTTTTGTTTCTAATAAAGTAAGGGTATTACCTTCAATAGCAGTTGAATTGTGCGTGAATGTCAATTCAAAGTCTTTTTCGTATGATGAAAGAGTGACAGCATCAATAGAGGTTTTTCCCTTTTGAAAGATATTTCTTTTTTCTGTAAGTCTATCTATGTTCATTGATGTATTACCTCCAATATATATATTTCCTTGCAAGCAAATGAAATTATCTTCATTATATCATATTCTAAAGAATAAAATCTATCAAATATCAATAGTGATTGTCTGTGTGTTGTTTTGTCCTGTTTCCTGTTACATGGAATATTACATTATGCATATAATAATAAAGTGCTTGACGTACAGAAAACTGTACGATAGAATATAAGTACAGAAAACTGTACTTTATGAAAGGGGTTGATTATATGTTAGCTGTAAATTATACCAATCTTCGGGATAACATGAAAAGTTATATGGATAAAGTAACAGATGATTATGAGACAATGATAGTTACCAGAAAAGACAATAAAAACGTAGTAATGTTGTCGGAAGAATCCTATAATAATTTGATGGAAAATATTCACGTAATGGGAAATAAATCTAATTATGATTGGTTGATGGAATCAAAAGCACAATTAGAAAAAGGGAATATTTCTACACATGAGCTTGTTGAGGTAGAAGCTTATGAATAAAGTTTTTACTGAAAATGGATGGAAAGATTATGTATATTGGCAAACAGAAGATAGAAAAACATTGAAAAAGATTAATCAACTGATAGAAGATATTTGCAGAAATGGCAATGAAGGAATAGGAAAACCAGAACCATTGACCGGAAACTTATCAGGATTTTGGAGCAGACGCATCAATGATAAGGATAGGCTAATTTATAAAATAGATGGGGAGAATGTATATATTTTAGCTTGCAGATATCATTATAACGATAAATAGAATAGTAACTAGAGCACCAGCGGAAGAAAAGGCAAATTATAATTATATATCTGCTGGAAATAAATCAGAAAAATATTAACAGAACACAACAACTTATATATTTTATGGAGCATTGGAATATTCCAGTGCTTTTATTTTACTGAAATGGCAGATAAATTGTAGCTGTATTGTATGAAATAGCAGCGGGAACGTTGTATATAGGTATTAAATAATTTCACTTATCTATATGATAAGATACTAAATATGTGATGTTTGACCTTGACTTACCCATTATCTTGTAGTATTTTGGAAAATAAATAGGGACGTATAATGTTAGGCAAGGGGGTTATTATGGATAGGATTAAATTTGATGTTGATTTAGGGGCGATAAATAAAGCACAAGAGATGAATACAGAAGCATTTAAAGATATTAATTCTGTTGCATTGAGGAATATATCAGAAGCTATTTCATGTATATCTAAATTTGATACAAGTATTTTTGAAATGCAAAAAAATTATACTGGAATTTCATCATTGCTTAGTGACTTAAAAAATAGTATTTCACAACTTAATTTAGGTACTCTAGAATCTATGAAAGGTGTTACTAAATCAATGTCAGAATTATTAGATATACTGACTTTTAACGCAACAACATACTTAAGGAATATAAAAACAGAGGGTATTGCAGATTCGATTAAAGGCTTACAAGACGTAATTCGACCAATAGAAACATGGAATTTAGCAAGTGAATCAGTAAAAGCGTGGAACGAGCAATTACAATTTGTTGTAGATGCTATTTCTGATGAAGATTATAAGATATTGTTAAAAGACACTGGATATACAAAAGAAGATGTTATTGAGGATTTTAATTCAATATCGAAAGAGTTGGGAAGTAACCCTCAATTTTATCAGGAAGAGAAAAATGAGGCAGACTTTAACCCTAAAGAAGAAAAAGAACAATTGGAAAATAATTTTGCTAAAAAATATCCCGCTGCATATATCATAATAGTTTTATTTACAATTTTCTTTGAGGTACTTGGTAAAGTAGAAACAACAGATAATGTTATTGTACCATTTATTCAAAATATTATTGTAGCAGTAGAAGGTAACCAGGATAAATATTTTATTAAGGAAGAGAAGGTTAAAGTATATGAATCTTCAAGTTGCCATTCTAAAGTTTTAGATACCGTTTATTATGGTGAAGAGGTGGAGGAATTAAAAGACATTAAAATGTGGCTTGAAGTGTCATATGTTAATGAAGATGGTACAGAGTGTATTGGATGGATTGCAAAGAGAAATCTTATGTCATATAGAGACTGGCAATTTAATTCTGACGATTTATGCAATATTAAATAGGATTAATAGTTATATAGTCAAATGATAAAGAGGTACAGGATAGTTATGTATTAGGTAAGCTGGTTGATTGAATATTCAAGGGCAGTTTATAGATAGATAAAAGGAGTACAAATGAAGAAACTTACTTTACCTGCAACAGAGGAGAATATATTACAATCAATTAAAGAAAACACATATGATAGAAGTAACGATATAAAAGATTTTATAGAGGCATTGGATTTAATCGAGGATAATACATTTATTAGCCTTGATGCAAAATGGGGAGAAGGAAAGACATTTTATGTACGACAGATTGAGCAAACATTAAAATACCTGTCAAGTAAACAGTGGGGATTGCCAACTGCTAATATGGAATCATATTTTTCTAAAAACAATGTTTTAAATTCGATTTCACTAAACTATTCATATTTACCAATCTATTATGATGCATGGTTATATGATAATCACGATGATCCGTTAATGTCGTTATTACTTGTTATAGCAAAAGAATGTAAAAAATATCTTAATACAAAAATTGATTCTAATAGTGTTAGTGACAAAGTTATTGCATTGCTAGATTCTTTATCAATAACTATAGGGAATTTTTCAGTATCGGGGAACTTAAAAAAGATTAAAGATACATTTGGAGGGCAAGATATTTTAGCATCGGTAAAGACTGCTGAAGAAATCAGAGAATGTGTGAAGACTATATTTAATGATATTATAGTGGAAGAAGCACAGAAATTAGTTATATTTATTGATGAATTAGATAGATGCAGACCGAGTTTTGCTATAGAGATGTTGGAACGCATAAAGCACTATTTTGGCGATGAACGTATTATTATTGTAGCTTCAGTTAATAAAGAACAATTAGTACATACAATATCAAAATATTATGGAGTTGGTTTTGATTCAACAGGATATTTACTGTCTCTTATACACATCTGACGCTGCCGACGATCTTACGCGTGTAGA
>UQXF01000026.1 GCA_900544905.1 uncultured Clostridium sp. | reverse complement strand
CGTAAGATCGTCGGCAGCGTCAGATGTGTATAAGAGACAGATATATATTGTGAAGGAGGAGTGGGTATGGATTATAATAAATCAGCGTTGAAGGTATTGGATGCGATTGGCGGAAGTGGTAATATTATATCAGTAACCCACTGTGCAACCAGACTGCGCTTTGTTATTGATGAGAATGAAAAGTGTGATAAGGACGCCTTAGAGCATATTGAAGGAGTGAAGGGGGTATTTGTGGCTGGGGGACAGCTGCAGATTATCTTTGGCGCAGGTGAGGTAAACAGAGTTTATGATGCGTTTATTTCAGCTACAGGTATTGCAGGAGAAGAAGAAAAACAGACAGGTTCCGGCACAGGGAATCGGTTTTTGAGAATGATTAAAAGACTGTCTGGAAAATAAAGATGGTATTGTGAAGATAGATGCCTGTAAATTGGGCAGCGGACTGGAGGATGCGATATGAATCGGGAATATGAAAGAATTCAAAATTTGATTAAAAAGGCGGAAAGCGAGGCAGTATCTGATGAGAACTGCCATTACAGATTAGGGTTTCATATTATGCCGCCAACGGGCTGGCTCAATGACCCCAACGGATTATGCCAGCTTGGAGATACCTATCATCTGTTTTTTCAGTACTCTCCATTGGATGCGAGGGGCGGAATGAAGGTGTGGGGACATTATATGACGAAGGATTTCTGCCATATAACATATGCTGGTGCCCCGTTTGTTCCGGATGCGTCCTTTGACAGGGATGGTGTCTATTCGGGAAGTACATATGTGGATGATAACGGAATGCATATTTTTTATACAGGAAATGCAAAATTATCCGGTGAACATGATTTTACCACTTCCGGCAGAAGGGCGGATACGGTTCTGGTAGAGAGCAGGGATGGAATCCATTTTAGTCCCAAGCAGGTGGTAATTAATACCGATGATTATCCGGAGCATTACAGCTGCCATATCAGAGACCCTAAGGTGTGGCAGGAAAATGGAATGTATTACATGGTGCTTGGGGGAAGAACCAGAGAGGATGAGGGAAGAATCCTTCTCTATACCTCTGCGGATTTGCTAAATTGGTCTCTGCTTAAGGAGCTGGCAGCAAAGGAGCATTTTGCATATATGTGGGAGTGTCCGGATTTGTTTTGCCTGAATGATAAATATATCCTGTCATTTTCGCCCCAGGGACTTGAAAAAAGGGAGTTTATGTATCAGAATATATATCAGTCCGGCTATTTTGTGTCAGATTATAATCCGGTAACAGAGGATGTGGTGTTTGACGAGAGCAGGTTTTATGAATGGGATATGGGCTTTGATTTTTATGCACCCCAGACTTTTTTGGATGCGAAGGGCAGACGTATTCTGATTGGATGGGCAGGAGTGCCGGATGCAGAATACTTTAACCGGGAAGTGGAAGCAGAAAACTGGCAGCACTGTTTTACGGTTCCGAGAAGACTGGCAATCAGAACAGATGAACATACAGGCGTTACAAAGGTTTATCAGCAGCCGGTCAGCGAAATTACAGCACTCCGGGGTGAAAGGCAGATATGCGGTGGTAATGCAGTGATGGAGCTGGATTCAGAATATTGGGATATTGAGTGTAATGGATTACCGGAAAAATTTGCAATAACAATTGCAGAGGGTGTAAAATTCTCTTATAATGGAAGCTATCTGGCACTTACCCTTACAGAGGAGACCGGATGCGGAAGGGATATCCGGAAATGTCTGGTTTCCGGTGTACATTCTGTGAGAATCCTTGTGGATTCCTCCATATTGGAATATTACGTTAATGACGGGGAAGTGGTATTTACAACCCGTTATTATAAGAGAGAAAAGGGAACTAAGCTGGCATTTGACTGTGGCAATGCGGATATTGCACTTTATCCTATGGGACGGATTACAGTGGATGCATTATAAAATAGTATGTTGGAGATAATGGAGGATAAAAATGGGAAAACTGATAGGAATTGGTGAAGCATTAATTGATATGATACCGGCAGAAAGCGGTAAGATGATTAAGGACGTGGCTGCTTTTTCTCCTATTGTGGGAGGTGCGCCAGCCAATGTATGCGGTGCGTTTTCCAAGCTTGGCGGCGAGTCTTATATGGTGACGCAGCTTGGTAATGACCCCTTCGGGGACAAAATTATTGACAATTTTACAAAATTTAATATTGGTACGGAATATATCAGCCGCACCTCAGAGGCGAATACAGCCCTGGCATTTGTGGCGCTGATGGAGGATGGCAACCGGGAATTTTCCTTTTACCGCAATCCCAGCGCAGACATGCTGTTAGACAGCGCTTCTATTAAAAAGGAGTGGTTTACGGATTCCTTTGCCCTGCATTTTTGCTCGGTTTCCCTGGGAGATACGCCGATGAAACAGGCGCATAAAAGAGTAATTGAATATGCGTTAGAAGCAGGGAATATCATAAGCTTTGACCCGAATTTACGTTTTAATTTATGGGAGTCGGAGGAGAAGCTGAAACAGGCGGTATTGGAATTTCTTCCATATGCGCATGTTTTGAAGGTCTCTGATGAGGAGCTGGAATTTATTACCGGTATTACGGATGAGAGCGAGGCAGTCAAAAGCCTGTTTGTGGGAAATGTTTCCCTTGTGCTCTACACAAAGGGGGCAGATGGAGCAGAGGCATATACAAAAAACGAGACAGCCCATGCGGATGGCGTAAAAGTCAAGGCTTTTGATACCACCGGAGCAGGGGACGCATTTATCGGTTCTTTTCTGTTTAATCTGGAAAGAGCACTGGCGGGAAATAAAAGGATTGATGACTTGTCAAAGGAGACACTGGAGAAAATGCTGCAGTTTTCCAACCGGTACTGTGCGAAAAGCGTAATGAAGCCAGGTGCCATTGCGTCTTATCCGTCCTTATCGGAGATGCAGCAGCTATAAAAAGAAAACAGTAAAAGGCAGCATGCTGTGGAAATGTTGGAAAAATACTTGCATTTTTTGGAAAGTAGTGGTATTCTTGCATAGTAGCATATTGATTTGTAAGAGAGTGGGCAAACAGTCCACTCTCTTTACATGTTTTACAATTTCATATGGAAAGGTGGTCATTTATGACTAAGAAACAAATTGAGTCTGCCTGTGAAGAGCTGGTACTTCCCATTATAGAAGAACGTGGCTTTGAGCTGGTGGATGTAGAGTATGTGAAAGAGGGCTCTACTTATTATCTGCGTGTCTATGCGGATAAGGAGGGCGGAATTACGATTGACGACTGTGTCGAGGTGAGCCGTGCCCTGAATCCAAAGCTGGATGCCTATGACAAGGAATTGAAAGACCCTTATATTCTGGAAGTGAGTTCGCCGGGACTGCTCAGACCCTTGAAAAAGGATAAGGACTTTGCGAGAAATATCGGGAAAATGGTGGAGATAAAACTGTTTAAACCATTAGACGGGAGTAAAAATAAGGAATTTGAGGCAGAATTAAAGGGATATGACGATAAGACAATTACGGTTTTATTGGAAGATGACAGAGAGCTTGTGATTGAAAGAGGCAATTTAGCGCTTATAAGATTAGCATTTGAGTGGTAATTTATCATAAAAGAAAATGAAGATAGGAAAATAAAAGGAGGAATCGGAAAAATGTCAGAATTAATGCTTGCGTTAGAGCAGATTGAAAAGGAGAAAGGAATTTCAAGAGAAGTAATTATTGAAGCAATTGAGAAATCATTGTTGGATGCATGTAAAAAGGATTTTGGAAAAAGTGACAATATTACGGTGAATATGGACCGTGAAACCGGAGCCATTGAGGTGCATGCGGCTAAAACCGTGGTAGAGGAAGTGACAGATGATGCAACGGAAATTTCTCTGGAAAAGGCGCTTATGATTAGCTCCAAACATGCAGTGGGGGATATTGTAAATGTGGAGATTACGCCAAAGAATTTTGGACGTATTGCAGCACAGCAGGCAAGAAGCGTTATCGTCCAGACCATTAAGGAAGAGGAGAAGAAGGCTTTATATGAGCACTTCTACTGTAAGGAAAAGGATGTGGTAACAGGTGTTGTACAGCGTTATGTGGGTAAGAACATTTCCGTCAGCCTTGATGATAAGATGGATGCGCTGCTTATGGAAAATGAGCAGATTAAATCGGAGCATTACAGACCGACAGACCGGATTAAATTATATATTGTAGAGGTCAAGGAGACCAACAAGGGGCCAAAGGTGATTGTATCCCGTACACACCCGGAGCTTGTAAAACGCCTGTTTGAGAAAGAGGTAACAGAGGTGGCAGACGGAACAGTGGAGATTAAGTCCATTTCCAGGGAAGCAGGCTCCCGTTCCAAGATTGCAGTGTGGTCAAATGATTCGAATGTTGACCCGGTTGGGGCATGTGTTGGTATGAACGGAAACCGTGTCAATGCAATCGTGGATGACTTGAAGGGTGAAAAAATAGATATTATTACCTGGAGTGAGAACCCGGCTATCTTTATTGAAAATTCCTTAAGTCCTTCCAAAGTAGTATCGGTTGATGTAAATGAGGAAGAAAAGAGTGCCCGGGTTGTGGTTCCGGATTACCAGCTGTCACTGGCAATCGGCAAAGAGGGGCAGAATGCACGACTGGCTGCACGTCTTACCGGATATAAAATTGATATCAAGAGTGAGTCCCAGGCCAGAGAGGCATATGGCTATGACGACTATGATGAGTATGACGAATATTCCGATGAATATGACGGGAATGGGAATTATGCAGAGGAATATGACGGAAATGATGAGTATGCAGATGAGTATGACGAAAATGGCGACTATGCAGAAGAATATGAGGAAGAGGCTGTCTATGATGGAGAGGATGAGTATTCTGATAAATATGAAGATGAGGAATAGCGGATTTCTGGCATAGATTCAGGACATATGGCGTAAGCTTTTATAATAACCTAAAGGGTTGAAACGGATAGGATGTGATAGGAATGGCAAAGAAAACACCGCTTCGTAAATGTATTGGTTGTGGTGAGATGATAGCAAAAAAGGATATGCTTCGCATAATTAAGACAAAGGACAATGAGATTAAATTGGATTCGACGGGAAAAGAAAATGGCAGAGGGGCATATTTACATGTTAACAGAGAGTGCTTTGCATTTGCCGTCAAATCCAAAGCTTTGGAGAGAGCCTTTAAAATGTCTATCAGTTCAGATATATATGATGATTTAGAAAAGGAGTTGGCAGGCATTGAACAAGAATAAAGCGTTGTCTATGCTGGGGCTGGCTACAAAAGCGGGTAAAACAGCAACCGGTGAGTTTTCTACGGAAAAAGCAGTAAAAGAGGGGAAAGCCTATCTTGTGATTGTAGCGGAGGATGCATCGGATAACACAAAAAAGAAATTTTGGAATATGTGTAAGTATTATCAAGTGGCTATGCGGGAGTTTTCGGATAAAAACTCGCTTGGAGCTGCCTGTGGCAAGGAATTTCGGGCATCATTGGCAGTGCTGGATGCGGGACTTGCAAGGGCGGTTGAAAAACAGATTGATAGTTTCAATAATTTGGAGGTGCAATAATTGGCAAAGATTAGAGTATATGAATTAGCAAAAAGCTTAAATAAAGACAGCAAAGAAATAATTGAAGTTTTAAAGAAAAATGGCATTGAAGTAAAGAATCATATGAGCTCTGTAACAGACGAGGATGCCCAGAAGGTGAAGGAGCGTTTTTCAGGAAAGCCGCCTGTTAAGAAGGCAGAGGAAAAACCAGCCACACCGGCTGCCAGAAAACCGGAGGGAGAGGCGGCAGGTACACAGAATATGGCTCCTGCAAAGCAGCAGCCTGTACGCTCACAGGAGGATGGACATGGCAGACCCCAGGGAGAACGCCGGGATTTTAATGGTAACCGCCCACAGGGCGACCGGAATAACCGTCCCCAGGGTGAGCGCAGGGACTTTAACGGAAACCGTCCGCAGGGAGACAGAAATAACCGTCCCCAGAGAGATAGAAGAGACTTTAACGGAAACCGTCCGCAGGGCGACAGAAATAACCGCCCGCAGGGGGATAGAAGAGACTTTAACGGAAACCGTCCGCAGGGAGACAGGAATAACCGCCCGCAGGGAGACAGAAGAGACTTTAACGGAAACCGTTCCCAGGGCGACAGAAATAACCGTTCCCAGGGAGAGCGCAGAGATTTTGGCGGCAGCCGCGGCGGAAGAAGGGAAGAGAAAATTTCAATTCCTGCACCGATGGACAGGGCATCTATGGACCGTGACAGAATGGACCGTCATAAGGATAAAAAGGAAAGAGATAAAAGCTCTCTGTATGAGGATGGCGACAGCAGAAAGAAAAACCGTAAGAAGGATGAGCATTTTACCGTAAAGGGAACAAAGCCGGTGAAAAGACCGGTTACCAAGCAAAAACCGAAGGAGCCGGAAGAACCGGTAATCCGCACCATTGAGTTGCCGGAGGTATTAACGGTTCAGGAATTAGCGGATAAAGTGAAAACACCGGTTTCCCAGCTGATAAAGAAATTATTCTTAGCCGGTGAAATGGTTACCGTAAATACAGACCTTGACTTTGAGAAGGCTGCAGAGATTGCGCTGGAGTATAACTGTATTGCAGAGGAAGAGGTTAAGGTAGATGTTATAGAAGAGATGTTAAAGGAAGAAGAAGAGGATGAGTCATTAATGAGTGAGCGTCCGCCGGTAGTCTGCGTTATGGGTCATGTTGACCATGGTAAGACTTCTCTTCTGGATGCAATTCGTGAGACTTCCGTTACCGCTGGTGAGGCTGGCGGAATCACCCAGCACATTGGTGCGTATACAGTGGATGTAAACGGTCAGCAGATTACTTTCTTAGACACTCCAGGACATGAGGCATTTACTGCAATGCGTATGCGTGGAGCGCAGTCTACGGATATTGCAATTTTGGTGGTGGCAGCAGATGATGGTGTTATGCCGCAGACGGTTGAGGCGATTAACCATGCAAAGGCAGCTGGAATTGAGATTATTGTGGCAGTAAACAAGATTGATAAAGAGAGTGCTAATGTGGAACGTGTTAAGCAGGAGCTTGTGGAATATGAATTGATTGCAGAGGACTGGGGCGGTTCTACAGTATTTTGTCCGGTTTCTGCACACACGAAGGAAGGTCTTGACAATCTTCTGGAAATGATTCTGTTAACTGCTGAAGTGCTGGAATTAAAAGCAAATCCGAACCGTAAGGCGAGAGGTATCGTTATTGAGGCGGAACTGGATAAAGGACGGGGACCGGTTGCAACGGTACTGGTACAGAAGGGTACCCTGAAAATCGGAGACTCCATTGCTGTTGGAAGTTCCTTCGGAAGGGTCCGTGCCATGTTAAATGATAAGGGACAGAATGTGAAGGAAGCCGGACCGTCACAGCCGGTGGAAATTCTTGGATTAAATGGGGTTCCTGCTGCAGGTGAAATCTTTGTGGCTACCAAAAATGAGAAGGAAGCCCGTTCCATGGCAGAGACTTATATCGCCTGTGATAAGGAAAAGCTTCTGGCAGAGACAAAGGCAAAAATGTCACTGGATGATTTATTTTCACAGATTCAGGCTGGCAATGTAAAGGAATTGAATCTGGTAGTAAAGGCAGATGTACAGGGCTCTGTAGAAGCGGTGAAGCAGAGTCTGCTGAAGCTTTCCAATGAAGAGGTTGTCATCAAGGTGATACATGCCGGTGTCGGTGCAATCAATGAGTCAGATGTTATTCTGGCGTCTGCATCCAATGCAATTATCATCGGCTTTAATGTGCGTCCGGATGTACAGGCAAAGGATGTTGCCGAAAGAGAAAAGGTAGATTTAAGATTATATAAGGTTATCTACAACGCCATTGAAGACATTGAGGCTGCCATGAAGGGTATGCTTGACCCAATCTTTGAGGAGCAGGTAACCGGCCACTTAGTGGTCCGCCAGACATTTAAGGCGTCCGGCGTCGGCACCATTGCAGGTTCCTTTGTGCTGGATGGCGTAATCAGACGTTCATCATCTGTGCGTGTTACCCGTGATGGCGAGCAGATTTATGAGGGAGCTCTGGCATCTTTGAAACGCTTTAAGGATGATGTAAAGGAAGTTAAAAATGGCTTTGAGTGTGGTATTGTTCTTGAGAACTTTAATGACCTCAAGGAGGATGACCAGATTGAAGCCTATGAAATGGTGGAAGTACCGCGATAATTTATAAAATTTTAGAAAAAAGAGGATTTATATGAAACGTACAAGTATAAAAAATACGCGTATCAATGGGGAGGTTCAAAAGGAGTTATCCAGGATTATCAGCAGGGAAATCAAGGACCCAAGAATCCATGAGATGACCTCGGTAACCCAGGTTATGGTGACACCGGATTTGAAGGAATGTAAGGCTTACATTTCCGTCTTGGGAGATGAGCAGGCACAGGCGGATACGCTGGCTGGACTGCAGAGTGCCACGGGCTATATCCGCAGAGAGCTGGCAAGAAGCATTAACTTAAGAAATACACCGGAGATTACCTTCTATATTGACCAGTCTATTGAATATGCAATTAACATGTCAAAGAAGATTGATGATGTCATGAACAGACAGACTGGTACAGAGGAAGAATCTGTTTAAGCTTGGGAGGACTATGTTGAACGATTTTATTAAGGAGATTGAGAGGGCAGACAGTATTGTAATATTGGGACACCTTCGTCCGGATGGGGATTGTGTCGGCTCCTGCCTCGGTGTGTATAATTATATTTTTGATAATTATCCGGATAAAACAGTGGATATTTATCTGGATGAATTCAAGCAGGAATTTAGTTTTTTGCGCGGCGCTGATAAAATACTTCATCAAAAGCAGGAGCGGGTATATGATTTATGTATCTCTTTAGACAGTGGGGATTTGGAGCGCCATGGTGAATTTGAAACCTATTTTCATGAGGCAAGGCGCACCATGTGTGTGGACCACCATATCAGTAACATGGGATTTGGAGATGTATGCTTTCTAAAGACGGAATGCTCTGCCACAGCAGAGGCAATTTTCACGTTGTTGGATGAGGACAAAGTCGGGATGGAATGTGCAGAGTGTCTCTATCTTGGAATTGTTCATGACACGGGCGTGTTCAAATATACAAACACCACAAGACAGACTATGGAGATTGCCGGTATTTTAATTGAAAAGGGAGCCAGAAGTTCATTGGTAATTGACGGAACCTTTTATAAAAAGACCTTCAAGCAGAATAAAATGCTTTCCAAAGCACTGGATGCCGCATTTTTAATGTTTGACGGAAAGGTGATTGTTTCCTGTCTTACAAAGGATGTATTTGATGAAAATGATGCTACCAATCTGGACACGGATGGAGTGGTGGACGCCCTGCGCATTACCGAGGGTGTGGAATGTGCACTCTGGATGTATGAATATCCGAAAAAGGGAACATTTAAATGCTCCCTGCGCTCCAATGATATAGTAAATGTGAATCTCATTGCCTGCAGGCTTGGCGGCGGCGGACATATCCGGGCAGCCGGCTGTGAGGTGGAGGGGGATAAGGATACCATTATTCTGAAGGTTACAGACATGATTAAGGAACAATTGGAATATGTATAACGGAATAATTAATGTATATAAAGAGTCAGGCTTTACATCCTTTGATGTGGTGGCAAAGCTCCGCGGCATTCTGAAACAGAAGAAAATCGGTCATACAGGAACCCTGGACCCCGATGCAGAGGGTGTACTGGTGGTGTGCCTTGGAAAAGCTACCCGGCTGTGTGATATCCTGACAGATAAGGATAAAAGCTATACTGCGACACTGCTTCTTGGCAGGACTACAGATACCGAAGACAGCTCCGGTAAGCTTCTGACAGAAAACGATGTAAATGTTACAGAAGAAGAGGTCACGAATGCAATCCGTTCCTTTGTAGGGGAATATGACCAGATTCCACCGATGTACTCCGCCATTAAGGTAAATGGCAAAAAGCTTTATGAGCTGGCAAGAGAGGGAATAGAGATTGAGCGCACTCCCCGGAGAGTGGCAATCCATAAAATTGATATCATAAGCATGGAGCTTCCCTATGTCACCTTTCGGGTTTCCTGTGGAAAGGGAACCTATATCCGCAGTCTCTGCAGGGATATTGGAGAAAAGCTGGGCTGTGGCGGAATTATGGACAAGCTGGTGCGGGACAGCGTCAACGCAACAGAGACAGGAAAAATATTTTCTTTGCAGGATTCCCTGACTTTGAAGCAGATTGAAGCTATGGTGGAAAACGGCCAGTTTGAACAGTGTATCATTCCTGTTGACCAGATGTTTCCGAAGCTTGCAGGATATCGTGTGAATGAAAACGGGAATAAAAAATTATATAACGGCAATCTGTTGGTTTCTAAGGATTTTACTGCGGAATATATGAAAGAGGAAGATGGTAAAAAATGTCTTGTATATGACAAGGACGGGCAGTTTGCAGCAGTTTACCAGTATCATGAAAGGCTGGGGGCATGGAAGGCTGACAAAATGTTTATATAAATGAAAATATTTGAAAAAACAGTACTAAAAATAAGAGACAGATATATGATTTATTTACAGAATGAAGAAGCAAGACAATTTCATACGGTGGGAACGGCAATTGCGCTGGGCAAATTTGACGGGATTCATTTAGGACATCAGATGTTAATTAACGGACTGATTAATGAGAAGCGAAGGGGCAGGCAGGCGCTGGTGTTTACCTTTGGAAGCAATCCCAGCTCTGTGCTGGCGGGAGGTTCTCAAAAAAATATCTACACCTCCGAAGAAAAAGCGCTGTATTTTGCAAATCTGGGGATTGATGTACTGCTGGAGCATCCCTTTACCAAGGAATTTGCCGCCTTGTCTCCAGAGGACTTTGTATACCAGTGTCTCGTAAAACAGTTAGGTGTCAGAGCCATTTATGTCGGAGAGGATTTTCGCTTTGGAAGGGGCAGGATGGGAAATGTACCGTTGCTGCAATCCTTTGGCGAAGAGTACCATTTTGAGGTAAACGCCATTGCAAAGAAGACTCTGCATGGTAAAGTGGTCAGCTCAACCGTAATCCGGGATATGCTGGAATCCCATTTCTACGTTGCAAATGAAATGCTGGGAAATCCGTATTTTTTGTATGGTGAAGTGGTGCACGGAGAGCATCTGGGACATACCATAGGATATCCCACAATAAACCAGGTAGTTCCGGAGCAGAAGCTGATTCCGTCCTATGGCGTCTATGCCAGCCGGATTCTGATTGACGGGTATTATTATAAGGGAATCAGTAATCTGGGTACAAAGCCAACGATTCAGGGAAAGCACCAGGTAGGTCTGGAAACCTATATTCTTGGCTACAATGGCAATTTGTATGGAAAAAAGATTCAGACGGAGCTGTTATATTTTATCCGTCCGGAGGAGAAATTTCCGAGTGTTGAAGCATTGAAAAAGCAGATAGAGAATGATATTGCTGCCATGCTGGATGAAAAATAGACAGAAATACGATAAAAGATATCCTGTCAAGAAAAAAAGGTTGACAAGATATCTTTTATTGTATATACTAGTCAAGGTTGATGTAAAGAAAAATTACTTTACACGAGGTGATGTACATGGAAAAGATGGTAAGACAGGCTTTGTTGTATGATTTTTATGGTGAACTGCTGACGGAGCACCAGAAATCCATCTATTCCGATATTATACTGAATGATTTATCATATTCAGAGGTAGCAAGAGCAGAAGGAATCAGCCGGCAGGGCGTATTTGATTTGGTAAAGCGCTGTGATAAGATATTAGAGGATTATGAGAGTAAGCTTTTGTTAGTAGAAAAATTCCTGGATACAAAGGAGCGTGTCAGCCGGATTCACGATTTGGCAACAGAGCTCAGAGAGATGACGGATAAGGAAGAGCTGCAGGAGAAGATTGACGAGATTGAGGCAATTTCCAGGGCGATTTATGAGAGCTATTAGGGCATGGAAATAACAGTGAATTGTTGAAGCAGGTGTTTAAAGGCTGCTGGGAGGTAAGTATATGGCATTTGAGAGCTTATCGGATAAATTGCAGAATGCATTTAAGAAGCTGCGAAGCAAGGGCTCTTTGACGGAAGCAGATGTGAAGGAAGCCATGAAAGAGGTTAAACGGGCACTGTTAGAGGCTGACGTTAACTTCAAGGTGGTAAAACAGTTTATCAATGCAGTCAGTGAGCGGGCTGTTGGCGAGGATGTTTTAAAGGGTCTTAATCCGGGACAAATGGTAATAAAAATCGTCAAGGAAGAGATGGATAAGCTGATGGGCTCTGAGACCACAGAGATTAAGCTGCTTCCATCCAATGAAGTAACCGTTATTATGATGTGCGGTCTTCAGGGTGCCGGTAAAACCACAACGGTTGCCAAGCTTGCCGGCAAATATAAGGAGAAGGGAAAGAAATGTCTCCTTACAGCCTGTGATGTGTATCGTCCCGCTGCCATTAAGCAGTTGGAGATTAATGGCGAGAAGCAGGGGGTTCCGGTGTTTACCATGGGTGACCAGAATTCGCCGGTAGATATTGCAAAGGCAGCCGTGGAGCATGCTGCCAAAAATAATATACAGATTGTATTTTTGGATACCGCCGGGCGTCTTCATATAGACGAGGCGATGATGGAAGAGTTAAAGCAGATTAAAGAAAATGTTGCAGTAACTTATACCATTCTGACTGTGGATGCAATGACCGGTCAGGATGCAGTCAATGTGGCAACGAACTTTAATGAACAGATTGGAATTGACGGTGTTATCCTTACAAAATTAGATGGTGATACCAGAGGCGGTGCAGCACTTTCCATTAAAGCAGTAACAGGCAAGCCAATCTTTTATGTAGGTATGGGTGAGAAGCTTTCCGATTTGGAGCAGTTTTATCCGGACCGCATGGCAAGCCGTATTCTTGGAATGGGGGATGTGGAATCCCTGATTGAAAAGGCACAGAATGCCATTGATGAGGAAAAAGCCAGGGAGATGGAGCAAAAGCTGAAGAAAGCATCCTTTGACTTTAATGACTTTTTAGACAGCTTAGCCCAGATGGAGAAAATGGGAGGAATGCAGGATATGCTTTCCATGCTTCCGGGAATGGGCAGCCAGCTTAAGAATGTAGAGATTGATGAAAGGCAGATGAACCGGCCCAAAGCTATCATTTTGTCAATGACAAAGGAGGAGCGTGCCAATCCTAAAATTATCAATCCCAGCAGAAAGAAAAGAATTGCAGCAGGTGCCGGTGTTGATATCAGTGAGGTAAACCGTCTGATTAAACAGTTTGAACAGATGCAGAAAATGATGAAGCAGATGTCAGGCATGATGGGTGGTAAACGGGGCAAGCGGTTCCGGATGCCATTTGGATTTTAAATATGGTGTGAGAAGCTATATTGGCTTTTTGTTTTATAGCATGTAAAAACCCTTGTGGTTTGGACATATAAGCAACAGCAGTACATTGTGTACAGATATTAAAGGAGGTGAAATGAAAATGGCAGTAAAGATGAGATTAAAGAGAATGGGATATAAGAGACATCCTTTCTATAGAGTAGTTGTAGCAGATGCACGTTCTCCAAGAGATGGCAGATTCATCGAGGAAATCGGTACTTATGACCCTAATCAGGAGCCAAGCGTAGTTAAGATTGATGCAGAAGCAGCGAAGAAATGGTTAGCTAACGGTGCTCAGCCAACAGATACTGTTGCCAAGCTTTTAAAGCAGGCAGGAATTGAGAAGTAGGACTTGGGAGGTTATTCGTAGATGAAAGAATTAGTAGAAGTAATAGCAAAGTCCCTAGTTGATCACCCGGAGGAAGTTGAGGTGACAGAGACCTCAAAGGATGACGCCATTTATGTTGAGCTTAAGGTTGCCCAGGAGGATATGGGCAAGGTAATCGGTAAGCAGGGTAGAATTGCAAAATCTATCCGTACAGTTGTGAAAGCAGCTGCTTCAAAGGGTGATAAGAAGGTAATTGTGGATATCAAATAGTCCATGGAGAGCTGTCATTGATTGGCAGCTCCATTTTTTTAATAACAGTGGAGGAAAAATGGAAGATTTTTTACAGGTTGGTGTGATTACATCCACCCATGGAATTAAGGGAGAGGTAAAGGTATTTCCCACAACAGATGACAATAACCGCTTTAAAAAATTAAAGGAATGTTATATTGAATATAAAAATGAAAGGATTCCGGCTGAGGTTTTAAGCTGTAAGTTTTTCAAGAATATGGTTATTCTCAAATTTAAAGCTATGGACAGCATTAATGATGTAGAGAAATATAAGCAGTGTAAGCTTTTGGTAGATAGAGCGCATGCAGTGAAGCTGGAAAAGGACGAGTATTTTGTCACGGATTTAATCGGTATTTCTGTTTATAAAGAGGATGGCAGCCCATTGGGTACCCTGACGGAGATTATTCCCACAGGAGCCAATGACGTATATGTGGTAACGGATGAAACCAAAAAGGAATGGCTGCTGCCGGCAATCCGGGAATGCATTTTAAATGTGGATATGGAGAACAGGAAAATGACAATTCGTCTGATGAAGGGAATGGAGGAGTGAGATGCATTTTCATGTATTAACATTATTTCCGGAAATGGTAATGGACGGGCTTAACACTTCAATTACCGGACGGGCTGTGAAAAATGGACATATCACCATTGAGGCAACCAATATCCGTGATTTTGCAGAGAATAAGCACGGACATGTGGATGATTATCCCTACGGCGGCGGCGCCGGTATGGTGATGCAGCCGGGACCGGTATACAGAGCCTATGAGCATGTGAAAAATGCTGTAAATGAGCGGCGGATGAAGGAAAATAACGGTTCTAGTTCTGGCTTTGGAGAGAGAGACAGGCTCCGGGTGATTTATATGACGCCCCAGGGAAGGGTATTTAACCAGTCTATTGCTGAAGAGCTTGCAAAGGAGGAGGATATTGTTTTGCTTTGCGGGCACTATGAGGGGATTGATGAACGGGTGCTGGAGATGATTGTAACCGATAATCTTTCCATAGGGGATTATGTATTGACAGGCGGTGAATTACCCGCTATGGTAGTGATAGATACGGTATCCAGACTGGTACCGGGGGTACTGAATAATGATATCAGCGCAGAATTTGAGACCTTTCACGACAATCTGCTGGAATATCCCCAGTATACCAGACCGGAGGAGTTCATGGGGAGAAAGGTGCCGGAGGTACTGCTCAGCGGGCATCATAAGAACATTGAAGCATGGCGGCAGGAGCAGTCGCTTCAGCGCACCAGAGAGCGGAGACCGGATTTATTAAATAAATGAGGGGAGAGGGATGTTATCGTGGAAATAGGCGGATATGGTTATGAAAAGCCGGAGCTGCTCAAAGTAGCAGAGGAGATATATAGCTGTAAATGTGAAAAACAGGATTTGGAATTGCAGCTTGGCACCGAGAGGTTTCATTACAGCTATATTCCAAAGCGTAAACAAAGGATAGAGGGTTCTGTAGTTTCCCAGCTGTTTTTCATCATACTTCTTTCTCTGGTGGTGCTGGGCATTATATACATATTGGTTGATTATATGATGAATTATTCAGAGATGCGCGAGAACGGTGCAGCTGGTGTTGCTTTCTTGTTTTCCGTGCTTTTACTTATACCGGTGGGATACATTGATTTAAAGATGATAAAACAGGAGCTGGAGATGATGGCGCTTCTCTTTGTCAGCATGAAGCCGGAACAATCCCTGCGGTTTGCCAAGAAGCATGATATTAACACGTTTCAGAGTGATGAGATAAAATCAAGGGAAAAGATAAAGCTTCTGGAGGAAAAAATCGGGTTTCTGGACAGGAAGATTCTGGAACTGACTGAAAAACAGAAAGCTATGCTGGAGGAAAAGGAACAGAGAGAAGAGGTTCTGAGGAGGAAGGGCGTTCTTTTTGATGAGAAACCGGATGAGACGAAAAAAACAGGCACTTTTTCCTTAAAGGAAGAGAATTTTGGCACACAGGATGCCCTGCAGCTTCACGAATTTTACACCCATGAGGAGCAGTACATTAATAATTACCTGCTCCAGCTGGATGGCAGGCTGCAGAAGATAAACAAGGAAATTATTGCCATTGATGATGATTTTGAAATCATAAAAAAACAGTTTTTATTTTTCGTGATTATTTATGTACTGGTGGCAGTTGTACAGAGTGCATTTACCGGGATTGCGTCAACGATTACAAGTATTCTCTGTATGATTGGAAGCGTATGCTACATAATCTATCTGGAGCGCAAATGTAAACGCCCTGTTTTATTATATCTGGTGGAGCATGACAGCAGGCTGACAATGGAATATGCGTTTTGCAATAATATGGTTCCTGTCAGAAATAAGCGGAAGGAGCTGCTGGAAACCATTGAAGGCTATAAAAAGGAGCTGGCAGAAATCAAAAAAAAGAAATCAGAAATTATTTTTTAGGGGGAATACTGAAAAACAGTAGATAATGCTTGCATTTTTCAATTAATTATGTTACATTAATTGAGTTGCGACTTCTTGCCTGTGCAAGGAGGCTGCATTTAAAATTAGATGGTCCTCTGCAAGTCACATAAAATCATCTTGCAAGAACGTCTTATATTCTAAGGAGGTTCGTGATGAACGATATTATTAAGAACATTGAAGCTGCACAGTTAAAGGCTGAAGTTGCAGACTTCAAGGTAGGCGATACAGTCAGAGTATCTGCTAAGGTAAAAGAGGGTAACCGTGAGAGAATTCAGGTATTTGAAGGAACCGTAATTAAGCGTCAGGGCGGAAGCAACAGAGAGACATTTACCGTCCGTAAGAATTCAAACGGTGTTGGTGTGGAAAAGACTTGGCCATTGCATTCTCCAATCGTAGAAAAGATTGAGGTTGTAAGACATGGTAAAGTTAGACGTGCTAAATTATACTACTTACGTGACAGAGTAGGTAAGGCAGCAAGAGTAAAAGAGTTAGTAAAATAATCTTTTAGGCATGACGGGGCTGGAGTAATGTTTATCTTTACTCTAGCCTTTTGTTCTGTAATGTAGTAAACTAAAATAGGATTCATGAAAAATAAATGTTTTGAGAAAATTTATTAAAATGAATAAAACATATCAGGATAAGGAGGCTATATGAGACGGCGAAGAAGGTACCGGAGCAGTTATGACAGAGATGAATTTGATGTGAAAGATTTTATGTCCGAAGTCGGGCAGTGGGCGCTTTCTATTTTAATTGTTATAATTCTTGCATATAGTCTGGTGACATTTGGAATCCAGTCCGTTACAATGATTGGACAAAGCATGGAACCGGCGTTGTCCAACCAGGATGTGGTGCTGATTAACAAGCGTTCTTATACCTTTCATAATCCGAAGCGTTATGATATCATAGCATTTAAGCTGAAGGAGGATACGGAAAGCTATTTTAACATTAAGCGGATTATCGGTCTTCCGGGAGAAACGGTTCAGATTAAAAACGGGCATATTTTTATTGATGGGAAGGTTTTGACAGACCTGCCCTTTGAAGATTTGATTATGACAGAGGGAATTGCACTGGATGAGATTACGCTGGGAGAAGAGGAGTATTTTGTGATGGGAGACAACTGTAATAACAGTGAGGACTCCCGCTATGTCAATATTGGAAATATTTCCAAAAAGGAGATTAGCGGCAGGGTCTTCTTCCGGATTTCTCCAAGGAGCAATTTTGGTTTTGTAAAATAGTGAGACAGAGGAGTTTGATATGAATATTCAATGGTATCCAGGTCATATGACAAAGGCAAAACGCATGATGCAGGAAGATATCAAATTAATTGATATCGTGATTGAGCTGTTAGATGCGAGAGTTCCCTTTGCCAGCCGTAATCCGGATATTGATTCACTGGCAAACAATAAATTCCGTCTGGTGCTGCTGAATAAATGTGATTTGGCAGATGAGGCAGTGACTGCAAGGTGGGAGGCATATTTTAAGGAAAAGGGAATCATGGTTGTTACCATTAATGCCAGGGATGGACAGGGAATGAAGGCGATTACCGCTAAGGTTCAGGAGGCATGTAAGGAAAAAACAGAGAGAGACCGGCGGCGTGGAATAATGAACCGTCCTATTCGTGCCATGATTGCAGGCATACCCAATGTAGGCAAATCCACGTTTATTAATTCCTACGCAAGAAAAGCGTGTACAAAGGTGGGGAATAAGCCGGGAGTCACAAAGGGAAAGCAATGGATTCGGATTAATAAGAATGTAGAATTATTGGATACACCGGGGATTCTCTGGCCTAAATTTGAGGATGAGCTTGTGGGAGAGCACCTTGCATTTATCGGTTCTATTAATGACGAGATTTTGCAAAAAACAGAGCTTGCCTGTAAGCTGATAACATTTTTAAAGGAACAGTATCCGGGTATTCTGGAGAAGCGTTATCAGGTTCAGGAGGATTCGGAAGCATCTGCTATTCTGGGAGAGATTGCAGAAAAACGCGGATGCCTGTTAAAGGGGAAGGAACTGGATTATGAAAAGGCTGCAGGAATCATATTAGAAGAGTTCAGAAATGGCAAGCTTGGAAGAATTTCCGTGGAGCAGCCGGGATAAGGAGTTAAGAAAAATGGCAAAGAAGAAAAATAATGTACAGGAAGAAGAGGTTAATATCGTAAAAGAGATAATAGGAATGGTTATTTATATTGTATTTGTTATTATAGTGGTATGGTTTATTATCACCTTTGTGGGACAGCGCACAGAGGTGAGCGGAAGTTCCATGTACGATACCCTGGAGGATGGCGATAATCTCTGGATTGATAAGCTTTCCTATCGCTTTAAGGACCCGGAGCGGTTTGATATCGTGGTTTTTCCATATCATGACAGCTCTGTATATTATATCAAGCGTATTATCGGGCTGCCGGGAGAAAAGGTAAGGATTGACGAGGACGGTACAATCTATATTAATGGTACGCCGTTAGAGGAGGATTATGGCTATGAGACAATCGAGCCGAATATGATTGGCAGGGCGGAGGAAGATATAATCCTTGGGGAAGACGAATACTTTGTAATGGGTGATAACCGCAATGACAGTAAGGATTCCCGTTTTGAAGAGGTGGGAAATATCCATAAGGATGAGCTGGAGGGAAAGGCTGTTCTAAGAATCTGGCCTTTATCAAAATTCGGAAAAGTTGAATAGAAGGACAGGGCTGCCGCAGGTATTAAACCATGTGTTACTTAACCGTATGTGTTTTATGCGACAGCTTTCGTTATATTAAAAGGGAGATATGCAGGAAAATGGGAGTTAATGAGATAAAAGAAATCCTAAAAAATGCTTCAGTGGAAGAGCTTAAGGTTTTCATACCGCAGTTTGAGGCAGACAGCCGTGCCGGCGTCATAAAGCTGGTGGAGGCTGCCAGAAAAAGGGTTGCAGCCTTTGAAGCAGAGGTGGCACGTACCAATGCCATGAAAGAGTATGAACGGAAATATGAAAAGTGCCGATATATATGTGGAATAGATGAGGTGGGCAGGGGACCGCTGGCAGGTCCGGTTGTGGCTGCAGCTGTCATTCTTCCGAAAGATACCGATATTTATTATCTGAATGACTCCAAACAGCTGTCTGAGAAGAAACGGGAGCTGTTGTATGATGAGATTATGGAGAAAGCGGTTGCCGTGGGGATTGGCTTTGCAGATGAAGAATGCATTGATGAAATCAACATTTTGCAGGCGGATTATGCCGCAATGCGGATGGCAATCAGCAAATTACCGGTTAAACCGGAAATCCTGTTAAATGACGCTGTGACAATTCCCGGGGTGGATATTCCCCAGGAGGCTATTATTAAGGGAGATACGAAGAGCGTATCCATTGCAGCCGCCAGTATTATAGCCAAGGTGACGAGGGACCGCTTTATGGTGGATATGGACCAGGTGTATCCGGGATATGATTTTGCCAGCAATAAAGGATATGGAAGCGCAAAGCATATTGCGGCATTAAAGGAAATGGGTCCCTGTAAAATACATAGAAGGACATTTATTGGAAATTTTGTATAGGTGACAGGAGAGGAGGATTTGTATGCAGATTGGAAACAGGATTTTAGGCAGTTATGATATGCATTTACAGGAAAATGCGAAAACGGAGAATTCCAGGGCAAATCAGGCGCAGTCCTCCGCAGATATAACCGGGCTTAAGGAAGGAACGGTATTTAAAGGGGAAATTTTGGATATTACAGGGGAAAAGGTCACAATTGCACTGGATAACCAGGCGAAATTATCCGCCAGACTGCAGGGAGATGTGGAGTTAGGGGTTGGTGACCAGCTTTTATTCTCCGTAAAGGAGAATACCGCCAGCCAGATTCTGATTAAGCCAATGTTTGATTCCCTGTACAGCGCCCAGACCCAGGTTTTAGAAAAGGCACTGGATATGGCAGGTTTATCCCCTACGGAAAAGAATTTTTCAGCAGCAAAGGAACTGATGGAGGCGGGAATGCCCGTGGATAAGAACAGTATGGTGAAGCTTTTGTCCCAGAGCATGAAATTTCCGGGCGCATCCATGCAGACGCTGGCGGCTCTGAATAAAATGAACATTCCGGTCACAGAGACTAATATTGCACAGTATGAGAGATACCAGAGTTACAGTCACCAGCTGAGTGGTGATATTGCCGGTACAGCGGAAAGTATGGCGTCATTTACAGATGCATTTTCTGCGGATACGCCGGGAGCTTCTCTGTTGTCTGTGGCAAATGAAATACTGGATATGTTCCTGCCGGAGGAAAGCCCCTTAAAGGCAATGAATGGCTCAGAAGCGGTAGTGGCAGGACAACCGGAGGGTGGAGAAGCTTTAACGGAAGGCGTAAATGCAGGATTAGGGACAGAAGGTGAAATAGCATCCGGTTTCAATGAAGAAGGACAGGGAAGCACCGCTGGCATTGATAAAACGATGGCGGAGGGAAAGGCGGCTGACTTATCCCGGTTTGCGGAGCAGGCAGGAATTACAAAGGAGGAGGCATCCCGTCTGACGGGTATGCTGCAAAAAGCGGGAATTTCAGAAGAGCAGCTTCAGAATATACACAGGCAGACTTCTTCGCCGGAGGAGCTGCTTAAAAGTGTGACACAGGCATTGAACAGCAGTAATGCCAGCGATGCTGTGGTCCGGAATATGCTGGAATCCAGTGAATTTAGAAAGCTGTTTGCAGATGTTATCCGGAAAAACTGGGCATTGAATCCCAGGGATATGAAAAATCCAAAGGAAATTGATGAATTATATGATAAAATATTAAAACAGGGCAGGGCATTTGAGGAGGCGGTTGCCGCAAAGGGCGGCGATACCAGGAATTTTAACCAGAATTTCCAGAATATGCGCCAGAATATGCAGTTTATGGAGCAGCTGAACCATCAGATGATATATGCCCAGATGCCCTTAAAGCTTTCCAACCGGAATGCAAATTCGGAGCTCTATGTCTATGCGGATAAGCGTAAGCTTGCCCAGAAAAAGGATGGCATCAGTGTTATGCTGCATCTGGATATGGATTACCTGGGGCAGACAGATATCAAGGTGACTCTGACAGGAACGAATGTGAATGCAAGGTTTTATTTAAACGACCAGGAAAGTGTAGATATTGTGGCAGAGAATATGAGCCAGCTGGCAAAGCAGCTGGCAGACCGGGGATTTTCCCTGACCAATGAAGTAGTTAAGCGTCAGCCGCAGGAATCCATTAATAAAGTGGTGGATGAGATTATTGATGAAAATGCAGAGCGGAGTATAAAAAGGTATACCTTTGATGCGAGAACATAGATTGGAGGAAGGACAATGACAGAAAAGGAGCCAAAAAAGAAAAAAAAGGCAGTGGCATTAACCTATGACCCAGCCAATGCGGCGCCGCAGGTGGTTGCTTCCGGCCAGGGTGTGATTGCAGACCGTATTATTGAAAAGGCAAGGGAAGCGGATGTGGCAACCTATGAGGATGAAGGGCTTGCAGATACCCTGCTGAAGTTAGAGATTGGAGATATGATTCCGCCGGAATTGTATGGAGTTGTGGCGGAAATTTTAGTCTATGTGGATAAAATGGACCGGATTAAGAGTAAAATAATCCGGTAGGAGACAGACAATTGCCGATTGTACAGAGAGGATAAAAGTATTGAGGTTGGGATGACACAGGAGAAAAACAAACGGAAGCTGGGTGCCGGTATGGAGCAGGCTGTAAAGGAGTACCTGCAGGCACATGGCTTTGAAATCCTAGAAATGAATTACCGGTGCAGGCAGGGAGAAATCGACATAATAGCCAGAGAAGCTGGTTATTATGTGTTTGTAGAGGTAAAATACCGTAATTCGGAAAAATGCGGCTCCCCGGCGGAAGCTGTGGGAACTGCCAAGCAGAAACGGATTAGCATGGCAGCAGGATATTATTTATACAGCCATAATCTGGGAGAATTTACGCCGGTGCGCTTTGATGTGGCAAGCGTACTGAAAAATAAAATCACATATTATAGGGATGCATTTCCGTTTCAATTATAGGGCAGGCTGTGATTGGGAACGGTGAAGCTTCAGGGTTATGGTAAAGGATTCATAGTTTATGGTGTAAGGAAAGAGGATAGATAGGGAATGGAGCTAAAATATATTAATAATCAACATATCTGTAATATGAAAGAAAAAAACGGAGTGGCGTATGTTACGTTTCCCAAATTGTCGGTATATGAAAAAGAGCTTGTTCATGGCTTTTCCACCCGGTTAGGCGGTGTGTCAGAGGAGCATTTAGCCTCCATGAATTTAAGCTTTACAAGAGGGGATGACAGGGAAAAGGTAATGGAAAACCATCGTCGGTTTGCGAGGGCATTGGGCTATGACGAGACAAGGCTTGTATTTTCAGACCAGGTGCATCTGACCCGTTTTCATAAGGTGACAAAAGCGGACAGCGGTAAGGGAATTGTCAGGGAAAGTGATATTAAGGAAATAGACGGTCTTGTGACGGACGAGCCGGGCATTCCCATTATAACCTTTTATGCGGACTGCGTTCCGTTATTTTTCTTTGACCCGGTAAAAAAGGTGATTGCAATGGCACATTCCGGCTGGCGCGGTACTGTGGAGCGGATTGGGGCAAAAATGGTTTCCTGTATGGAGAAGGAATATGGTAGCCGTCCGCAGGATATTGTATGCGCCATAGCACCCTCTATCTGCCAGAAATGCTATGAGGTAAGTGAGGATGTGGCGCTCCGCTTTCTGGAGGTGTTTGGAAACAGCTTTGGAGATGAACTGCTCTACCAAAAGGAAAATGGAAAATACCAGTTAAATCTTCACAAAGCATGTGAGATTACGCTGCTGGAGGCGGGCATCGGGAGGGAACATCTTGACGTGACAGACCTCTGTACCTGCTGTAATCCGGATGTTTTTTTCTCCCACCGGGCAAGTCATGGAAGGCGGGGAAATCTTGCCGGCGTAATGATGCTAAAAGAGTAATTTTTACCGAAAATAAAGGTTTACAAATAACTTTCTCTATTGTAAACTAGATAGAGTTGTGAATTGAAAGATGATTTATCAATAAATTCTGGAATTTTTTGTATATAAATGCAAAAGGAGGATGACAATGAGTAAGCCAATTGTTGCCATCGTAGGAAGACCAAATGTAGGCAAATCTACATTGTTTAATGTGCTGGCCGGTTCCAAGATATCCATTGTTAAGGATACTCCCGGTGTCACAAGAGACCGCATTTATGCGGATGTGAACTGGCTGGATTATAATTTTACGATGATTGATACCGGCGGTATTGAGCCGGAGAGTGAAGATATTATTATTAAGAGTATGCGTGCCCAGGCGCAGATTGCCATGGATACTGCGGATGTGATTATGTTTTTGGTGGATGTAAGACAGGGGCTTGTGGATGCAGACCACAAGGTGGCAGATATGCTGAGACGTTCCCGGAAGCCCGTTGTATTAGTGGTAAACAAGGTAGATAATTTTGATAAGTTTATGCCGGATGTCTATGAGTTTTATAATCTGGGATTAGGAGACCCTTTTCCGGTCTCTGCGGCTTCCCAGCTGGGGCTTGGCGATATGCTTGACGAGGTAGTATCCCATTTCCCGGATGAGGTTCGCGGGGAGGACGAGGATGAACGTCCCAAGATTGCCATTATCGGTAAGCCGAATGTGGGAAAAAGCTCCATTATCAATAAACTGCTTGGGGAGGACCGGGTTATTGTTTCGGACATTGCGGGAACCACAAGAGACGCCATTGATACGGAGGTTATAAGAGACGGACGGGAGTATGTATTTATTGATACTGCCGGACTGCGCCGTAAGAGCAAAATCAAAGAGGATATCGAGCGTTATTCCATCATCCGGACGGTAACGGCGGTGGAGCGTGCAGATGTGTGTGTGCTGGTAATTGATGCCACAGAGGGAGTAACAGAGCAGGACGCCAAGATTGCCGGAATTGCCCATGAGCGCGGCAAGGGTATGATTATTGCGGTCAATAAATGGGATGCCGTAGAAAAAGATGATAAGACGGTGTATAAATTTACGGAAGAGGTCAGGAGAATCCTTTCTTTTATGCCATATGCAGAGATAATTTTTATTTCCGCTAAAACCGGACAGCGTCTGCCAAAGCTGTTCGATATGATTGATATGGTAATTGATAACCATGCCCTGCGGGTTGGAACAGGCGTTTTAAATGAGATTTTGTCTGAGGCAGTTGCCATGCAGGAGCCGCCTTCTGATAAGGGGAAAAAGCTGCGGCTTTATTATATGACGGAGGTTTCTGTCAAGCCTCCTACCTTTGTTATTTTTGTGAATGATAAGAAATTAAGTCATTTTTCTTATACAAGATATATTGAGAACCGTATCCGGGACGCATTTGGATTTAAGGGAACGCCCCTCCGGTTTATTATTCGGGAAAGGAAAGAGAAAGGTTGATTACATTATGGAAATTTTAGTGCGTATTTTCTGTATTATAATTGGTTACTGTTTTGGACTGATTCAGACTGCTTATATTTATGGAAAGCTGCATGGAATTGATATCAGGGAACATGGCAGCGGCAATTCCGGAACCACCAATGCGCTGCGGGTACTGGGCAAGAAGGCAGGACTGGTGGTATTTTTGGGGGATTTGTTAAAGGCGACTGCAGCCTGTGTACTGGCAAGGGTTATAGGTACAATTTTCTTTCCGGAGATTGTATATCCCATGATATTATGGACCGGTCTCGGCGTTGTTGTGGGACATAACTTTCCGTTTTATATGCATTTTCAGGGCGGAAAGGGCATTGCAGCTACAGCAGGGGTAATTCTTGGTCTGCTGGACTGGAGAATTATTGTATTGTGCCTGACCGTATTTATTCTGTGTGTGGCAATTACCCGGTATGTGAGCTTAGGCTCCCTGATTGTTGTGACCCTGTTTTTTATATCCTTTATCTTTCTGGGATATCATGGCGGAATTATGAATCCGGTTACAAAGACAGCTTATGAGGGAAATGAGCTGATAGAGAGCTATGTGGTGATATTCCTCTTTGCGGCGCTGGCATTTTACCGGCATAAGCCCAATATTGTACGGCTGATTCATGGAAACGAGAATAAAATATTTGCAAAGAAACCGGAAACAGCAGAGGACGGGACAGAAAAAAATAATCCTATGTAATTGCAATATGTAAAACCATAGCCTATTAAAAGAAGAGTCAGGAGGTTTTCGATATGAAAAAAATATGTATATTAGGTGCCGGAAGCTGGGGAACAGCACTTTCTATATTATTGTGCAATAACGGACATGATGTGACGGTATGGTCAATTGACCCGGAAGAGGTGTTAATGCTGAAGGACTACAGGGAGCAGAGGGATAAGCTTCCGGGTGTCATTGTTCCAAGCACCATTTCTTTTACTACCAACATGGAGCTGGCGGTGAAGGAGGCGGAAATGGTTGTCTGTGCAGTGCCATCCCCGTTTGTCCGTTCCACGATGAAAAACGCTTCTGATTTTATCCAGGGTGGAACCATTATAGTAGATGTGGCAAAGGGTATTGAAGACCAGACATATAAAACAATGACGGAAATTATTGAAGAGGAATGTCCCCAGGCAAGAGTGGGTATTCTTTCCGGACCAAGCCATGCAGAAGAGGTGGGACGGGGAATTCCCACAACAATTGTAGCCGGTTCTAAGGAGCGTGCGGTGGCAGAATGTATTCAGGATACCTTTATGAATGATGTGTTCCGCGTTTATACAAGTCCGGATGTTATCGGTATTGAGTTAGGCGGCTCACTGAAAAATGTGATTGCGCTGGCAGCCGGAATGGTGGATGGTCTTGGCTTCGGAGATAACACGAAGGCGGCGTTAATGACCCGTGGTATTGCAGAAATCAGCCGTCTGGTAATTGCAATGGGCGGTCATATGGAAACCCTTGCAGGACTTTCCGGTATTGGGGATTTGATTGTAACCTGTACCTCCAAGCATTCCCGTAACCGGAATGCAGGTTATTTGATGGGACAGGGAAAAACCTACCAGGAGGCAATGGATGAAGTTAAAATGGTGGTAGAGGGCGTATATTCTGCCAAGGCGGCGTTGGAGCTTGCCAGTAAGTATAATGTCAGCATGCCTATTGTGGAGGCTGTAAATAAAGTGTTATTTGAGGGGGCAGACGTGAGGGAAGCGTCCATGCAGCTGCTTATGCGTGACCGGACCATAGAGTCGGAGAATCTGGAGTGGAAATAGAATACAGTATACTTATTAAAATATTCATAACCATCCGGTTGTGAATATTTTTTTGACATAATATTTATTTTCCATGCATATATTCTTTTTAGGATGATAGGATACTACTATATCTGAAGGAGGATAATATGAAGGAGCAGTTTGATGTATATCAGGATATAAAAGAACGTACCGGCGGCGATATGTACATAGGTGTGGTAGGACCCGTGCGTACCGGAAAATCCACATTTATTAAACGGTTTATGGAAACGCTGGTGCTTCCGGGAATGGAGGATGGGGCGGAAAAAGAGCGCACCATAGATGAACTGCCACAGAGCGGCTCTGGGCGTACCATTACAACGACAGAGCCTAAATTTATTCCAAAGCAGGCGGCAAGGATTGCCCTGAATAACGAAGCCAGTGTAAATGTACGTCTGGTGGATTGTGTCGGATACATGGTGGAGGGTGCCAGTGGACATCTGGAGGAGGAAAAGGAACGGCTGGTGAAAACACCATGGTATGATTACGAGATTCCCTTTACAAAGGCTGCCCATATCGGAACAAAAAAGGTTATGACAGACCATGCCACCATTGGTGTGATTATTACAGGGGATGGTTCCTTTGGCGAACTGGAGCGTGACAGCTTCTATCCGATAGAAAAGGATTTGGTTGCTGAGATGAAATCGTTGGGGAAGCCCTTTATTGTAATTTTAAACAGTGTAAAGCCGGGAAGCCCGGAGACCCGGGATTTGGCGGAGGAGCTTACAAGCCAGTATGGCGTGAAGGTTCTGCCGGTAAACTGTGACCAGTTAAAGGCAAAGGATATCATAGAGATTTTAAAACATATATTACTGGAATTTCCAATCAGTCAAATCAGCTTTTTTATTCCAAAATGGGCGGAGACTTTGGATTTCTCACATCCAATCAAACAGGCTGTTGTGGATTATGCAAAGCAGGTAATGAATGACGTATCCGGTATGAAAAATGTATATGGCATACAGAAGCCGGAGAGTGAGTACATCAGTGATGTTTTCATTTCAAGCCTGAATTTGAAGGATGGAACGGTTAATTTAAATATTTCCATACCGGAAGCTTATTATTATGAGATGCTCACCAGCCTTCTGGGAGCCCCGGTGGAAAACGAATATGATTTCCTCACCATGCTTAAGGAGGTTGCGGGAAAACGCAGGGAGTATGAGCGCGTAGCTGATGCCATGAACAGCGTACAGATGAAGGGGTATGGACTGGTAATGCCGGAGAAGGAAAATATTACCTTAGCAGAACCGGAGCTTATCAAGCATGGCACCAAATACGGTATTAAGATTAAGGCAAATGCGCCGTCCCTTCATTTCATTAAGGCAAATGTTACAACAGAGATTGCGCCGATTGTGGGGACGGAGGAACAGGCTAAGGATTTCCTTTCCAACATGAAGGAGCAGTTGAAAACAACGCCGGAAGCATTGTGGAAGATAAATATTTTCGGAAAGACAGTGGAGCAGATGGTGGAAGAGGGCTTAATTTCCAAATCCAATAAAATCAATGATGATTCCCAAATCCGGCTGCAGGATACCATGGAAAAAATCATAAACGACAGCAACGGAGGAATGGTATTCATTATCATATAAATTCTTGTTTGATGGATTATGCGGACGCTTTGAACATGTTTTTAAATCCCTTCGCAGAACAGGAAATTCATGTTTCACGTTCCGTCCCCGCTTGCGCTCCATCTCATACGTAACGGTACATAAGATGGTAGTCTGCATTTTATGCAGACTACCATCTAAGTACCGACGAATGAGATAGTCCTCCACTTAGAAATATGAATTTCCTGTTCTGCTTACATTTTTTAAGAAGTATGTTCAAAGCTGTTTTCTGGTATAATCTACACAAGAATTTCTTACCATTAGAACCGGCATCGGGTGTGGCGAAGATTCTGCCCGCGGCGAAAGTGTAGATAAATTTCACTATCACTTCAATAGTGTAGACTGGCGTATCGGGAAATTGGGTCTGTATTGTGCGACATTTATGCTATGGAGAGGAGACCCAATGACGAATGGAAGCCCTCAAGCTTCCATTTGTCATGTGTCTGGGGCTCATCGGAATGGTCAGCATAATAGGAGCACAAATACAGACCCAATCCCGATATGCTTTCATCAACCCCTGAAAGTGATAGTGAAATCTTGTTTCCCTTCCCCGCGGCAAGAATCAGGGAAGGAAAGTTAAACAAGAATTTAGGGAAGAATTTGCCTTTTTGGTGAAAGTATAATATAATGAACAGGTCGTTTCCGCACATCGTGAAACGACCTATTTTAGATAAAGGCAGAGTTAAGATACATGGAAATTGAATACAAGCTGCAGGTTTTTGAGGGACCTCTGGATTTGCTGCTACATTTAATTGAAAAAAATAAGGTGGATATTTATGACATTCCCATTGTGACCATAACAGAGCAGTATCTGGAATATGTGGAACAGATGCAGGAGCAGGATATGGATGTCATGAGTGAGTTTTTGGTGATGGCAGGAACGCTTTTGCAGATTAAATCCAAAATGCTGCTTCCGAAGGAAGAAACGGAGGAAGAGGAGGAGGAAGACCCGAGAGCGGAGCTGGTGCGAAGACTTCTGGAATATAAGATGTACAAGTATGCGGCGTTGGAGCTTAAGGATATGGAGCTGGATGCCTCCCACAGTCTTTATAAGAAGCCTACGATTCCGGAAGAGGTTTCCGCCTATAAGGAGGAAATCGACCCGGCGGATTTGGTGGATGGCATGACGCTTAATATGCTGAATGATATCTTCCAATCCATTATGCGCAGGCAGGTGGACAAGATTGACCCAATCCGTTCCAAGTTTGGTACGATTGAAAAAGAAGAGATTAATATCGAAGAGCGTATGGTTCAGGTCAGGGAAGAGGTACGGGGCTTAAAGGGCATTAATTTCCGTACTTTGCTGGAATCCCAGCCAACCAGAATGAATATTATTATTACGTTTATGTCTGTTTTGGAATTGATGAAGATTGGAGCCATCACAATCAGACAGGAGAAGATTTTTGGTGAAATCGTCATTGATTCCCTGGACGAGATAGAAATCAGTGAACAGCCGGAAGAGGACGGGAATCCGGATGAGAAAACGGCGGCAGCTAAGGAGAGGGAAATACAGGAGTAAATTATGGAACAGGATATCAATATAATTGAAGGTAAAATTGAGGCAATCTTATTTTCAGTTGGAGAAGCCGTGGACAAGGAAAGGATTGCACAGGCATTGGAATTAGACACGGATACAACAGTAAAAATTATACATAATATGATGGATAAATATGACAGTGCAGACCGGGGAATCCGTATTATAGAACTGGAGGATTCTTTTCAGATGTGTACGAAGGCGGATTATTATGATACCTTAGTTAAGGTTGTCAATATTCCAAAGAAGCATGTGCTGACGGATGTATTATTAGAGACGCTTTCCATTGTCGCATATAAGCAGCCGATTACCAGACAGGAAATAGAGGCAATCCGAGGAGTTTCCTGTGTGCATGCGGTGAATAAGCTGGTGGAGTATAACCTGATTCATGAAGTGGGAAGGCTGGATGCGGCGGGAAGACCGATTCTTTTTGGAACAACAGATGATTTCCTGAGGAGCTTTGGCGTCCAGTCCACAGATGAGCTGCCGGTTATTACGCCGGATAAGATAGAGGATTTCAAACAGCAGGCGATGGAGGAGGCACAGTTATCCTTTGCTCCTGTAAAGGATTAGCCGGTTCTTACAATTTTTTGGTGATAAAGAAAATGGCAGATTCATATACTTGTATCAAGAAGGTACAAGTGTGGAAATATGTCATTTTTTCATTATTTTTCAGATTTGCATAAATCCCTGGCATATAAATCCCGGAGAAGCCATAAAGCTTTCCAAAAGTATGTCCGGGAACCGTTTTTTATCTGGAGCTTTGCGCTTTTTATGGCGTTATCCTGTGTTGTGATTCATCAGGGCGAAAAATGGATACAGCAGAAAAATGCAGAGGAGGTCTGTTCGTATCATCTGGACTGGGAAGGAAACGAATCCGGAGCGGTGGCTGTCACCGGCAGCACGGCGGAAGTGTCAAAGCTGAATGCAAGATATGCGCTGTTGATGGATGCAGATAACCGCAGAGTGTTATTTGAAAAATCCGGCTACGAGAAAGTTCCCATGGCAAGCACTACGAAGATTATGACCCTGATTGTCACTCTGGAAAATGCAAATCTTGAGGATTTGGTAACCGTTTCAGAGTATGCGGCGTCCATGCCGGATGTCCAGCTTAACATGAAAAAGGATGAGCAGTACCGTCTGGGAGATTTGGTTTATTCTTTAATGCTGGAATCCCATAACGATACTGCTGTTGCCATAGCGGAGCATGTGGGCGGGAGTGTGGAAGGGTTTGCCGCCATGATGAATGAAAAGGCGAAGGAGCTTGGCGCCTACGATACAAATTTTGTCACGCCAAACGGTCTGGATGCCGATGGACATTACACCACAGCATACGATTTGGCGCTTATTTCAAGCTATGCCATTGAAAATGAAGCATTTTTAAAAATTGTTCAGACTCCGTCCTATACCTTTCATGAACAGACTACGGGAAAAAGCTTTACAGTGAATAACAAAGACCGTTTTTTGACTTCCTATGAGGGGGCTATCGGCATAAAAACCGGTTTTACCGGAAATGCAGGATACTGCTTTGTGGGTGCGGTAAACAGGGATAATAAACATTTTGTCAGTGTGGTACTTGCCTGCGGCTGGCCTCCCCACAAAACATATAAATGGACAGATACCACAAATCTCATGGATTATGGAGTAAAAAAATATAATCTGAAAGAGATTCTTGCGGCGGACACAGCCTTTCAGCAGATTCCTGTTATGGACAGTATTGAGGATGGTCCGGTTCTGTCTCTTATACACATCTCCGAGCCCACGAGAC
>UQXF01000025.1 GCA_900544905.1 uncultured Clostridium sp. | reverse complement strand
TCGTCGGCAGCGTCAGATGTGTATAAGAGACAGCGGACGCCCAAGGATATTCCGGATTAAACCAGTAATTCTGATTTAACCCCTGCAAAATCTTCTGCCATGTTGTTCCCGGAGTTATATTAAATAAATTAATAATAATCGCCGGAACGGATAACAGCGATGATGCAAAGATAATCGGGATAACGCCGGCAGTATTTACCTTAAGGGGAATATAACTTGACTGTCCTCCAGCCATTTTTCTTCCCTGAACCTTTTTAGAATACTGAACAGGAATCCTTCTCTCTGCATCCTGTAAAATAATTACAAGAATTGTCGTTCCGATAACAACTGCCGCAATCACACAAATTGCAATTACAGCCTGAACAATATCCTTGTTTTTTACAAACATTTCATACAGATTAGCAAAGTCAGATGGCATACGGGATACGATATTAATTAACAACACAATTGAAATACCATTTCCGATACCCTTATCTGAAATTCTTTCACCTAACCACATAACGATACAGCTTCCTGCTGTTAATGTTAAAATAATTGTTATAATGGTAAAAATATTGGAATCACCCAATGCTCCCTGTCTGGAAAATCCAATTGCCAGACCTGCACTTTCAATAACAGCCAGACCAACAGACACATATCTTGTAATCTGGTTCATTTTCTTCTTGCCATCTTCACCATCCCGGTGCATTTCCTCTAACGCTGGAATTGCAATGGTTAAAAGCTGCATAATAATGGATGCTGTAATATATGGCGTTACACCCAATGCAAATACTGACATGGATAAAAATGACCCACCCGTGAATGAATCAATAAAGCTATAGGAAGCTCCCACTACACTCTCCAGGAATTCCTTCACCTGGGACACGTCAATGCCAGGGATTGGCAACTGACTTCCCAGACGAACTACTACTAAAATCCAGAATGTATATATGATTCTCTTCCTTAACTGTTCAATTTTGAACGCATTAACTAAGGTTTTGAACATATTACATCACCTCTGCTTTTCCACCAAGAGCCTCGATTTTTTCTACAGCAGAAGCGCTAAAAGCATTTGCCTTTACAGTAAGCTTCTTTGTTAATTCACCATTTCCTAAAATCTTTACGCCATCCTTAGGATTGCTAACGATTCCGGCACCGATTAATGACTCAACAGATACCTCTGAACCCTCTTCAAATGCATTAAGAGCGGATACGTTAATAGCAATGATTTCCTTTGAGCTTGGACATGTAAATCCTCTCTTTGGAAGTCTTCTATATAATGGCATCTGACCACCTTCAAAACCAGGTCTTGTTGCTCCGGAACGAGCCTTCTGTCCCTTATGACCCTTACCTGCAGTCTTACCATTTCCTGAACCATGGCCACGACCTTTTCTGAAATTATCGCTGTGCTTAGAACCATCTGCTGGCTTTAATGTAGATAAATTCATTTACGTGCACCTCCTTATCTCAATTTTATTAAATCTCTTCTACCTTTACTAAATGTCTAACCTGCTGAACCATTCCCTTTGTAGCAGCATTGTTAGGAAGCTCAACTGTCTTATTCAGCTTTCTAAGACCTAATGCTTCCAATGTCTTTTTGTGCTTTGGAACTGCTCCAATAGGAGACTTTACTAAAGTAACCTTTACTTTATCTGCCATTTTTTAAATCCTCCTTAACCTAGAATCTCTTCAACAGATTTTCCGCGAAGTCTTGCAACTTCCTCAGGAGTCTTTAAGTTTGAAAGTCCATTGATTGTAGCTAACACTACGTTCTGCTTGTTATTTGAACCTAAAGACTTAGTACGGATATTCTTGTATCCTGCTAACTCAAGTACGGAACGTGCCGGACCACCTGCGATGATACCGGTACCTTCTGGAGACGCTTTCAAAAGAACGGATGCACTTCCGAACTTACCTGTCCAGTCATGAGGAATGCTTCCATTATCATTAATTGGAACTTCTACCAAGCTCTTAATTGCATCTTCTTTGCCCTTACGAATTGCCTCTGGAATCTCGGCTGCTTTACCGATACCTGCACCTACATGACCATTTTTGTCACCTACAACTACAAGAGCAGCAAATCTCATGTTACGTCCACCTTTAACAACCTTGGTTACACGCTTGATGTTAACAACTTTTTCTTCTAATTCTAACTGACTAGCATCAATAATTGTATGCTTCATAAATTGTTTTCCTCCTTATTAGAATTCGAGACCAGCTTCTCTTGCTGCATCTGCTAATGCTTTAACCTTACCCTGATATATAAATCCGCCTCTATCAAAGACAACAGTAGTAATACCCTTTTCCAATGCTCTCTTTGCAATTACTGTACCTAAGTAAGCAGCTGCATCTACATTATTTGTCTTCTCTAATTCTGCCTTAACTTCCTTCTGAACTGTTGAAGCAGACACTAAAGTATTTCCAACTGTATCATCAATAATTTGAGCGTACATATGATTATTACTTCTGAATACAGCTAAACGTGGTCTCTCAGCAGTGCCACTAAAGCGGTTACGGATTCTTAAATGCTTTTTTGCGCGAACCTTACTTCTTGACTCTTTATTAATCATCTATCTCACTCCTTTAATTATTTCTTACCAGTCTTACCAACCTTGCGTCTAATCACTTCATCAGCATACTTAATACCTTTACCCTTATAAGGCTCCGGTGCTCTCTTCTCTCTGATTTCAGCAGCATATTGGCCAACTTTTTCTTTATCAATACCTGAAACGGTGATTGTGTTACCGTCTACCTTAGACTCTAATCCTTCCGGGTCCTCCATCTCTACCGGATGAGAGTAGCCTAAGCTGAGAACTAATTTCTTTCCCTGCTTAGCAGCTCTGTAACCAACACCATTTACTTCTAATACCTTTGTATAACCTTCGGTTACACCGATTACCATGTTGTTAATCAGGGTTCTTGTAAGACCATGTAAAGATTTCATCTTCTTCAAATCGTTAGGTCTTGTTACAATAACCTGGTCACCCTCAAGCTTAATGTCCATTTCCTCAGGTAAAACTCTGGTCAGTGTACCCTTTGGTCCTTTTACAGTCACTTGATTATTTTCTGCAATATCAACAGTTACGCCTGCTGGTACAGCGATAGGCATTCTTCCGATACGTGACATGCCGTTACCTCCTTAATTATATAGAACTGATTATACAGTCCGGTTATTTGTTTATCTATATTATTTTTGTTAAATGTTTTTTAATAACATCCACTCTACTAAATTCTACCTTTCTACTAAGCTCACCTCTGGTTCGCTAAGTATTCAGGCATCATTAAGTATCGGGATGGACTTGGTTTCTCTGCCTCGGCAACTACTAAGTGTTTATCACTACGCTTTCGCATAATCCACTGCATCCACTCTACTAAATTCGAACTTCGCTTTGCTCGTTCTACTCTGTATACCTTTCTACTAAGCTCACCTTTGGTTCGCTAAGTATTCAGGCATCATTAAGTATCGGGATGGACTTTCGCACTAACCTCAAACTGCGCCTTCGGCTTGTTTTCGCTAAGTGCTCAATGTCACCATACAAAAGCCAGTACTTCGCCGCCAACCTGGGCTTCACGAGCCTGCTTGTCAGTTAACACACCCTTGTTTGTAGAAATGATAGCAACACCTAAGCCGCCTAATACCTTAGGAAGCTCATCCTTGCCAGCATATACACGAAGACCTGGCTTAGAGATTCTCTTAATACCAGTAATAATCTTCTCATTCTTATCCTTACCATACTTTAAGGTAATACGGATTGTCTTAAATTTACCTTCTTCAATTATATCAACAGCTTTGACATAACCCTCTTCTAAAAGGATGTTAGCAATTGCTTCCTTCATCTTTGAAGCAGGAATATCAACTGTATCATGTTTAGCAGTATTCGCATTGCGAATTCTAGTAAGCATATCTGCGATTGGATCTGTCATTGTCATTTACCTCCTTCAAAAATTTTACCAGCTTGCTTTCTTAACGCCCGGGATTTCACCCTTGTATGCTAACTCACGGAAGCAGATTCTGCAGATTCCGTATTTCTTTAACACTGAATGTGGACGTCCACAAACTTTACAACGAGTATATTCTCTTGTAGAGAATTTCTGTTTACGCTGCTGTTTAACAACCATTGCTTTCTTAGCCATGAATCTTCCTCCTATTATTTCTTAAATGGCATACCGAATAAGGTTAACAACTCACGAGCTTCCTCGTCAGTCTTAGCTGTGGTAACGAAAATAACATCCATACCTCTAACCTTATCTACCTTATCATACTCGATTTCAGGGAAAATCAACTGCTCCTTGATACCTAAAGCATAGTTACCTCTGCCATCAAATGCGTTTGGGTTGATACCTCTAAAGTCACGGACACGTGGCAATGCAAGATTGATTAAACGGTCTGCAAACTCATACATTCTCTCGCCTCTTAAGGTTACCTTACATCCGATTGGCATTCCTTCTCTTAACTTGAAGTTCGCAATCGACTTTCTGGCGCGGGTAACAACTGCCTTCTGACCAGTAATTGTCTCTAAATCCTGAACTGCTGAATCTAAAAGCTTATGGTTTTCCTTAGCCTCACCAACACCCATGTTGATAACGATTTTTTCAAGCTTTGGAACTTCCATAACATTTTTATAACCAAATTTCTTAGTCATAGCGTCTTTGATTTCGCTATTGTACTGTTCTTTTAATCTACTCAACTTCTGTGGCCTCCTCTCTTAAATTAGTCAATCTTTTCTAACTTACCGTTCACTTTAGCCACACGAACCTTGTCTTTCTTCTCGCCCTGGAAACCGATTCTAACTGGTTTTCCCTTGTGAACATACATAACGTTAGATATATCAATAGGTGCTTCCTTCTCAATGATACCACCCTGCTGGTTTGTCATACTTGGTTTAGAGTGTTTAGAAACCATGTTGACTCCCTCAACTAATACTCTATGGTTTTTGGTATCCACTGATAAAACCTTACCGGATTTACCCTTGTCTTTACCAGTGATAACCTGAACTAAGTCATCTTTTTTAATCTTACTAGTTGCCATCCTGACACCTCCCTATAAAACTTCTGGTGCTAATGAAACGATCTTCATGAATTTCTTATCTCTAAGCTCTCTCGCTACAGGTCCGAAAATACGGGTTCCTCTTGGATTCATATCATCCTTGATGATAACAGCAGCGTTCTCATCAAACTTGATGTAAGAACCATCCTTACGGCGTGCGCCCTTCTTTGTACGAACAACCACAGCCTTTACAACGTCACCCTTCTTTACAACGCCACCTGGTGTTGCATCTTTAACAGAGGCAACGATGATATCACCGATGTTCGCATATCTTCTGGTTGAACCGCCTAATACTCTGATGCAAAGTAACTCTTTTGCTCCGGTATTGTCAGCAACTTTAAGTCTTGTTTCCTGTTGAACCATTGTCCTTGCCTCCTTGATTATTTAGCTTTCTCTACGATTTCCACAAGTCTCCATCTCTTGTCCTTAGATAAAGGTCTTGTCTCCATAACTCTTACTCTATCGCCGATATGACATTCATTGTTCTCATCATGAGCTTTTAATTTATAAGTTCTCTTCACAATCTTACCATAAAGAGGATGCTTAACATTATCTACGATTGAAACAACAATTGTCTTATCCATCTTATCACTTGTTACTAATCCTACACGTGTTTTTCTTAGATTTCTTTCCATTGTCTTTGCCTCCTTCCAAGATAATTAAGCATTAGCCTTTTCTGTCATAATAGACTGAATTCTGGCAATATTTCTTCTTACCTCTTTAATTCTGCTTGTATTCTCTAACTGGTTAGTTGCATTCTGGAATCTTAAATTGAATAATTCCTTCTTAGCAGCTACTAACTCTGCGTTTAACTCTTCCACATTCTTAGCTTTTAACTCTTCACGATATTCCTTAGTTTTCACTGCCTGCACCTCCTTCTAAATCTTCACGGGATACAATCTTGCACTTAACAGGCAACTTATGAGTTGCAAGTCTTAAAGCTTCCTTAGCAGTCTCTTCCGGTACACCTGCAATCTCAAACATTACACGTCCAGGCTTAACTACTGCTACCCAGCCTTCCACATTACCTTTACCTTTACCCATACGAACACCGATAGGCTTAGATGTATAAGGCTTATCAGGGAAAATCTTAATCCAGACTTTACCGGTACGCTTTACATAACGAGTCATAGCGACACGGGCTGCCTCAATCTGGTTTGATTTAATCCAAGCCGGCTCCATTGCAACGATACCATATTCACCGTTGCTGATTTTGTTACCTCTGGTAGCCTTACCAGCCATGGAACCTCTGAACTGCTTTCTATGTTTTGTTCTCTTAGGCATTAACATTATTTATCGCTCCCTTCCTTGTTGTTCTTAGTTGGAAGTACTTCACCATGATAAATCCAGGTCTTAACACCAACCTTACCATAGGTTGTGTCAGCCTCAGCAAAACCATAGTCGATATCTGCACGAAGTGTCTGAAGAGGAATGGTTCCCTCGCTGTAGAACTCTGTACGAGCCATATCAGCACCACCTAAACGTCCAGAAACAGAAGTCTTAATTCCTAATGCGCCGGTCTTCATTGTTCTGCCCATGCAGGACTTCATTGCACGGCGGAATGAAATACGGTTCTCTAACTGTGCTGCAATATTCTCAGCAACCAACTGAGCGTCTGCATCCGGCTTCTTAACTTCCTTAACGTCTACCATCAACTTCTTATCTGTTAACTTGGCAACCTCTTTCTTGAGTGCCTCGATTTCTGCGCCACCTTTACCAATTACAACACCAGGCTTTGCTGTGTAAATGATAACTTTCAGTCTGTCAGATGCTCTCTCGATTTCGATTTTAGAAACCTGAGCACTGTAAAGTCTCTTCTTAAGGAAGGTACGAATTTCATTATCTTCTACCAAGTTGTTTGCAAATTCGCCATCCTTTGTATCAGCATACCATCTGGAATCCCAATCCTTGATGATACCGACTCTCAAACCATGAGGATTTACTTTCTGTCCCATTATTTGCCTCCTTATCTTTCATCAAGCACGATTGTAATATGGCTTGTTCTCTTCTCAATTCTATAAGCTCTACCCTGTGCTCTTGGTTGAATTCTCTTCATTGTTGGTCCCTTATTTGCATAACACTCTGCAATATAAAGGTTCTCTGCCTTGTAATTTTTGTCTGGATAGTTATTCTCAGCATTTGCAATAGCTGACTTTAACAACTTCTCTATTACACTTGAAGCATATCTTGGATTGTAAGCTAAGATAGCAAGTGCAGTCTGTACATCCTTACCTCTGATGGCATCTAAAACGAAACATGCTTTTGTTACAGAGACTCTGGCATAAGAAATCTTAGCTGATGGTCTTGTATCCTTATTTGCATTTCTCTCTCTTTTAATCTGGGATCTATGTCCTTTTGCCATGGATGAATCCTCCTTTCAAATCTGATTATCTAAGTTTTGATTTCTTTTCGTCCTTGCCATGTCCTCTGTATGTTCTGGTTGCAACAAACTCGCCGAGCTTGTGTCCTACCATGTCCTCAGTAACATATACAGGCACATGTCTTCTTCCGTCATAAACTGCAATTGTATGTCCTACGAAGCTAGGAAAGATAGTAGAACGACGTGACCAGGTCTTGATAACCTGCTTGTCATTACTAGCATTCAAAGCATCGACTTTCTTAAGCAAATGTTCATCTGCAAATGGTCCTTTTTTAAGTGAACGAGCCATAGGTCAAACCTCCTTATATTATTTAATACTCTTACCATCTCTGGTTCTAACGATCATCTTATTTGACTGCTTATTCTTCTTACGAGTCTTAAGTCCAAGTGCCGGCTTGCCCCATGGTGTACATGGACCCGGACGACCGATACTGGTCTTACCTTCACCACCACCGTGTGGATGGTCGTTAGGGTTCATTACAGAACCACGGACTGTAGGTCTGATACCCATATGACGCTTACGTCCAGCCTTACCAATGTTAACAAGGCCATGTTCAATGTTACCAACCTGGCCAACCGTTGCACGGGCAGTGATTGGAACCATTCTCATCTCACCTGACGGCAGACGAAGGGTTGCATACTTGCCTTCCTTAGCCATAAGCTGTGCAGAGTTACCGGCAGAACGAACAAGCTGTCCACCCTTTCCCGGATATAACTCAATGTTGTGCACCTCAGTACCAACCGGAATTGCCTCTAACGGCAGGCAGTTACCAACCTTGATTTCTGCATTGGCACCATTCATAACCTTATCTCCAACCTTTAACCCTACAGGAGCTAAAATATAAGCCTTCTCGCCATCAACATAGTTGATTAATGCGATATTTGCTGTTCTGTTTGGGTCATATTCGATTGAAACAACAGTTGCCGGAATATCGTCTTTTCTTCTCTTGAAATCGATAATTCTATATTTTCTTCTGGAACCACCACCATGGTGTCTAACTGTAATCTTTCCCTGATTGTTACGACCGGCGTTCTTCTTTAAAGAAGTTGTAAGGGATTTCTCAGGTGTGCTCTTTGTAATCACATCGAAATCCAAACCAGTCATATTTCTTCTGGAAGGTGTATATGGGTTGTATGTCTTAATTCCCATTTTCTTTCTCCTTTCAAATTGCATTTATTATCACGCTTGCTTGCGTATGAATTATTATACTTTTTCTTATTAGGATGGGCTTTCGCACTAACCTCAAACTGTGCCTTTGGCTTGTTTTCACTGCTCGTCATGCTTTCGTTTCATTCACAGCATCCACTCTACTAAATTCACGCTTCGCCTTTGGCTTGTTTTACTCTGTATACCTTCCTGCTAAGCTCACCCTTGGTTCGCTAAGCATTCAGGCATCGCTAAGTGCTTAATGCCTATAACCCCTCAAAAATCTCAATATCTTTGCTGTCAGCTGTCAGCTGAACGATTGCCTTCTTAGACTTAGCAGTTCTTCCGTAAACCATTCCACGTCTCTTTTTCTTACCATCAAGATTCATGGTGTTTACCTTGGCAACCTTTGTTCCCTCGAACATCTTCTCAACAGCATCCTTAATCATAGTCTTATTTGCTTCCGGATGAACCTGAAATGTGTATTTCTTGTCAGCCATAGCATCCATAGACTTCTCAGTAATGATAGGTTTCTGAATTACGTCATAATATTTGATATCTGCCATTATGCGTACACCTCCTCGATTGCTGCTACTGCATCCTTAGTAATGACTACTGTATCATACTTAAGAATATCATATACATTGATTGTGTTCGTCAAAGAAGTCTTAACATTAGGAATATTTCTGGCAGATAACATCACATTCTTATCATTATCCTTTGTTACCACTAATGCCTTTGCCACCTCAAGGTTATTGAGAACCTCCACAAACTTCTTTGTCTTAATCTCATCTAACTTAAGCTCATCTAAAACGATGAATTTTTCTTCATTTACCTTAGAAGTCAATACAGACTTAAGAGCTCCTGCTACTTCTTTCTTATTCAACTTCTTAGAGTAATCTCTTGGCTTTGGTGCGAATACAACTCCACCACCAGTCCACTGAGGAGCTCTTGTAGAACCCTGTCTTGCATGACCTGTTCCCTTTTGTCTCCAAGGTTTTCTTCCGCCTCCACGTACTTCTGAACGTGTCTTGGCGCTCTGTGTTCCCTGACGCTTGTTTGCCAACTGCGCTACAACTGCCTGGTGAACTAAATGCTCATTTATTTCTACACCGAATACGGCATCATTTAACTCTAACTTGTCAACTTCTTTACCTTCGATGTTGTAAACAGCTACTTGTGCCATTCTAAATTCCTCCTTCCTACAGATTACTTACCGCTCTTAACGGTCTCTTTAATCATAACCAATGACTTCTTAGGTCCCGGTACAGAACCCTTTACCAGGATAACGTCATTCTCTGCATCTATCTTAACAATCTCTAAGTTCTGAACGGTAACTCTTACAGCTCCCATATGACCTGCCATTTTCTTACCCTTGAAAACCTTACCCGGGTCAGTTGCACAACCGTTAGAACCTGCATGACGATGGTACTTGGAACCATGAGTCTTAGGACCTGTATGCAAGCCGTGGCGCTTGATACCACCAGCAAATCCCTTACCCTTTGACTTAGCAGTTACATCAATCTTATCGCCCTCAGCGAAGATGTCTGCCTTGATAACGCTCTCTCCAGCAACGTATTCGGAAGCGTTGTCAACTCTGAACTCTCTGACAAATTTCTTAGGGGTGGTATTTGCCTTCTTGAAGTGTCCAACCTCTGCCTTACCAGCTCCATGCGGATTTCTGATAACTTTCTTACCTGATACATCCTTTGTTGTAATCTTTTCCTTTTTCTCTCCATATCCAACCTGGATTGCTTCATATCCATCATTGTCAATGGTCTTAACCTGTGTTACCACACAAGGTCCAGCCTGTAATACGGTTACAGGTGTCAACACACCGTCTTCATTGAAGATTTGAGTCATTCCGACTTTTGTAGCTAAAATTGCTTTCTTCATTAAAATTTCCTCCTAATTAATCTACAGCGGATTGCCTTGGCAATCATTCTAAATTTGGCTTTCGCCCATTAGGTTTTACTGTACTTACATATTAAATGTTGCTCTGTGAATTTCCGATTCACTGCTGCTTGCTTTACATCTTCTTATTATAGAAGTTATATACAAGCAGATTATTTTGTTTTCATCTTTACATCGATGTAAACACCAGCAGACATATCCAATTTCTGTAAAGCATCAATTGTCTTCTGGGTTGGCGCAATCACGTCAATTAATCTCTTGTGGGTTCTCTGCTCAAACTGCTCTCTGGAATCCTTGTACTTGTGAACCGCTCTAAGAATTGTAACTCTCTCAATCTTAGTAGGCATTGGTACAGGACCAGAAACCTTTGCACCTGTCTTCTTAACAGTATCAATGATGTTTGCTGCAGCCTGGTCGATTAACTTGTGATCATAAGCCTTAAGTGTAATTCTCATTACCTGGTTTGCCATAAAAAAAGCCGCCTCCTTTTCGCACTTATTTAATAGGTACGACAAGCGGTGACTGTACACTCTCCCGTGTGTGTCATATTTTGAAGCATTTTACAATATAACTTTCACACGTCATCTCCATATTATGGATGGTTATTCGTACAGTGACTTGCCGTCAGTTTCTTAACTTGACATTCGCTCCACGGAAAAACCTGCCACAGTGGGCAGCAACCTCACGCTTCCCAGCTATCAATGTCACAGCAAGTGCTAGTATAACGCATGTTTCAAGGGATTGCAAGCCCTTTTTTCATTAAATTGTACTTTTTTTCGTACAAGCTATGCCGCCCTCCCCTGAAAATCTGCAGCTATAGGCTTATTCCCTTATAAATGCGGTATCTGTTGCAGGAACTCCGCTTTCATCAGACACATACCGTTCCACTCTCATATGCAGGTCATATTTTTCCCGCAGCTCCGTAATTTTTGTCATCATTGGTGATGCATGGTGCGCATCAATTGAGGACTGGTCTTTCCAGCTGTCAATTAAAAGCACTGTTTCTTTATCTTCCATTGGGAAAAAGTACTCATACCTGAGATTTCCCTCTTCTGCACGAATGTCACTGACAATTCCACTTGAAACCATTTCTTCTGCAAACTTCTTCGCATTTCCATTCATGCCACTGTAATAGATATTTACTGTAATAGCCATATGCTTACCTCCTTCAAATCCTGTTTTCTCTGGTTACCTGCAATATAATTATAACTCCAAACAACTACCTTAATTCCGAGTATCTTCCTTTCTCTCCAAGTAAATCACACCGAGCTGATAGTAGCCCTGCATCGCCACCTGGTCCATATTATCCATCACCTCATTTACAATTGTCTGAAATTCCTCATCCGTCAAGGTTATTTCCGTGCGGAGCACCGCTTTGTTGCCAAGTGATAATTCCTTTTCAAGTGCCTCTGCAATCATATCTGTTTCGTAATACCGTCCAGCCAGATGATAATATTCAAATTCATCAGTATCAGCTGAATACTGTCCTATACTCTCATCACAGAGATACCGGTTATCCTCCTTTAGCATCAGTCCTGCCACCTCATCGGACACATTCAAAAAAACATTCTTCATATCCTGTCCATCATTGCTTGTCACATCCACCACACACCATTTTCCGTCAATCTTAACCTTGTTCCATGCGTGATTCTGATTTCCGTTTAAGGTTCCGGTTACAACAATACTCTCAAGTCCCATTTCCTGTGCCAGCAATTTAAATGCACCGGCATACCCAAGACACACGCCCCTATGGTTGATAAGAGCGCCATATGGTGTCATAGAATCGGTAAACGCTCTCTCACCTGCCTTGGTCTGCTCCGCCGCTCCCACATCATAAGCTACATTATCACACAGATAGGAATTGACAGCCAGCACCTTGTCCACATCTGACATACCTTCTTCCATAAGCTCTCCCGCCACAAATTTCACCTTTTCTATAAGCTCCCGCTGCTTTCGCTCTCTTTCTATGGCACTCTCTTCATAGGAAACAGACACCACTTCACCGGATTGGGAAATGGTCAGCTGCTTCACCGCCGGAATAAGAGGATTTTGAAAATATGCCTCATAAAATGCATCCGTCAGCGCTTCTTCATCCGGTCTTTTCTCAAGCTCCTCAACAGTTATGGATTCCATTCCCTTCAGCAGACAGGAAGCAAGATAGCGGCTCAGTTCTGTAGTTCCGTCCGGATTTTCCGCAAAATCCTTTCCACTTATCACTGTCTTCCCATCTTGTTTTTCCCCAGCCTGCCCAAAATCTCCTTCGGTATCCTCATGGCTGCCTTCTTCCTGTTCGGCATCGTTTTTGCCGTTAAACCCACCTTCTGTATTACTCTCCTTCGCCGTCTCAGACTTTACCATAACCTCTATATCCGAAAGCATTCCCGTCATCTTGCTTTTCAGCACATTCTGACGTTCCCATAACTCCTCCAGAGCTTCCGGATAGGTATCCCGGTCAAATTCCTCCACATAGAAAGTGCCTTCAAATTCAGTCCCTTCAATCAAATAAGGAATCGCCAGCATTTCTCTGGGAGACTCCTCTAAACAAGTAATATTCACAGGCTCTGCCTCATCAATACTATAGCGAATCAAATGTTGTGCCATTGTCCCGTCACAAAGCCGAATCCACTGGTACCTGGACAATAAATCTATGCTCTTAACAATTTTTGAAGAAAGATTTTCACCCTCTGGCGCTTCTTTACAATAAGGAAGGCGCTTTGCCATATCCGACTTTAAAATCAGATTACTTATCATAGAAGTTCCCTCTTTTCCCACAGCAATTACACCATAGTAATATTCCCTATTCTCCATATCATACAATGTGCGAAACTCCTGATTCATAATATCTCCCGGCTCTGTTTCCGACTGCCAGCTGGTATCCGTCGTTTCTGCAATAATATCGCAGTCCTGGTTAAAACCGCTGATTGTATCTTCCTCCGTTAAACAAGCTGCGGAAACAATCAGATATCGCTCTGCATTCTCCACCGACTCCCACGAAAATATACCAGTTCCATATTCTGATACTTCAAACCGGAAATTCTTCGGAGTATCCAGTTCCCCTTTTACTGTAATCTCCGTAATTTCCGGCTCTGCAAGCTTCTTCCCTGTCTGCAAATCCAGCCATTTCACCAGATACATTTTTCCCAGATTACCCCAATCCTTGTTCTCCTCTTTTTCAAACAAATAGTAATCGGAATGCTCAAATTCACGTAACAGTGACTTACTGGCATAAATCGTAGACACATTTAAAAGCGAATATTTGGGCGGTGACAGCGAAAGGGTTTTCTGTTCTTTATCCCAGTCATATTGGCAGTAAATCTTATTATCAAGCGCTTCATCCTGATAAAGCTCCACTGCATCGTCATAATACTCTATCCCAAGTGCTGCAAAATCCATTTCCACATCTAACAGGATGGATTCTGAACGCCCATATAAAAAATCATCATTTTCTATTTCCACGTCATCCTGACTGCTTACCGTATTCTTTTCTTCTCCATTTGCATTACCGTTCTCTTCATCTGACAATCCACATCCCGTACCCTGTAATACCAATAACATCAGCAGCAGACCGCAGAATCCTTTTATTATCCGTCTCATATCCTTTTCCCTGTAAATTTTTATACAATTTGTTTTTATAATGTAATATAAGCATCTGTCACATTTGCAATTTTCATAAGAATCTTTATTTTACTCCCCATAGTTTTTAATTAAATCCTTAATATACGCTGTCATTTCCCTCTCAGATACCATTTCTCCCTTCAAATAATAATGAAGCTCTCCCAAATCAAATGCTGCCAAAAGATATTCCTCTCCGTCTGCTGCTGTTTTCCCCAAAAAGACCTCTGTTCCCTTTATATTTTGTGGCTTCATCTGATATAACAGCTGGTTTCCTGCAAGCTTTACCGTTCCGGTCTGCACCACAATTCTTCCCTGTCCAACCTCTACCTCTGTTACCTCAGCTTCCTTATCAAACACATAAAGATAAGAAGATTTATAGTTTAAATAGGAGTTCCGCTCCTCCCCAAATTCTTCTTTCCGTTTCTCCAAATAGTCACTTCCTTCATCCGGGGAAAACTCTGTCACCAAATCCGGATAAACAACCTGCATATTCCATTTCCATACACCAGTCAGAATTAGACAAATCACAGCAAATATGATTATACCATACCGCCATTTTCTTAAATTCCATTTTTGTAATTTCTGTTCTTCAGAAAGCATTTTAACCCTGGAAATGGTTTCTGCAAGCAAATCCTCTGACGGGTGCTGTTTATCCATAAATGATTTATAATTCCCTTCCATCTCCAAGCTCCTTTCCTAACTTTCTGCTTAAAAGTTCTCTTCCTCTGGCAAGCTGTGACTTAATCGTTCCCTCTTTCCGCCCCAGACATTCGCTTATTTCTTTAATGGATAATTCTTCATAATAGTATAAATGAAAAACAACCCTATATTTTTCCGGCAGGCTCTTTACAGCTGCATACACTTTCCATTCCATTTCTGACTGGCTGTTTTCTTTGTCTGCTACAAGTTCTGTTTCAAGCGGAAGCGTCTTGTGTTTCATCCAATTCATTCTGTGGGTCTTTCCGCAGTTTACCGTAACCCTTATTAACCAGTTTCTGATATATTCCTCACTTTTAAGTCGTTCTTTATATTTTACAAGACGCAGAAATACTTCTTGAAAAATATCCTCTGCGTCCTCTATGGTATTCCCGTAAACCAGAGCAATCCGGTACACCATATCTCCATATTTCTTTATAACCTCTTCAACATCGAACTCTTCCGTATCCCTCAATTTCATTCTCCTGTTAATTTAGTACACCACATCTTCCGGTATTCCAGTTAAATGAATTGTAGCATTAACAAGAGAACTTTTCAATTCCAACAAAATTTTGTTGTGTTAAAATTCTTTTATTCTCAACTTATTAATACTCGCTATTTTTCATATAAACATCTCCAAGTATACCATCATAAAAGGTTAACTTGATTTCCTGCTGGCTATAATCCACCTCATAACTGATTATTTTTAAATTTGTTTCCTCATCTCCATATTCTGATGTCGGTTCTCCATATGCACTTTTTACATCCTCAAGTGTAGATACTCCAGATTGGATTCCTTTCGGTAAAATAAAGGTCATGTCATTACCTGAATTATAATTCTTGGCTATCGAAATTCCTGTAATGGTACATGCGGAATAAGAAACCGGACTGTCCGTAAAATTAATAATATCTGCCTGCATATCATAATCCCCATTATTAAATGTTTCAAAAGGCACATATGTATAGGCATCCAATTCTTCATTTTCATCCCCGTCATATATCCATCCCTTTGCAGCCAAATCACTGAAGTCCATCGGAATTTGATACAATTCTCCATTAATTATAATCTGATAACTGTACAAATCATCTGATATTTCACCGGCAGCAGCACCCTCTGTCTTAGCAGCTTCCGTTTCATTGCTTTCTGTACTTGCCTCTGTAACCACGCCTTCCTCTGTTGCTTCTGTTGTTGAAGCTTCTGCCACCTCTGTTGTGTCAACGTCACTTTCTTCCACTAAATCCGCTTCCGCTACTCCATATGGCTCAACCTCACTTGATTTTCCACAGCCTGCCAGGCAAAGCAGCATAAAAATAATGCAGCCCTTTACTAAATTTTTCTTTTTCATATGCGTTCTCCTTTTCTTAAAAAATAATTTCACATATAAATACTCAGAAAATCTGTAAAAGGTTGCATTTTTTATTTTTTCTTCTGATTGTACCGTTTCAAAAGCTCCGCAATGTAATGGCCGATGCACACAAACAGACCCATAACTGCCGCATAATCCATCAGGAAAAATATCAGCGGTTCTTCAAAATCAAAGAATACAAACTGGATTTTCAGGAACATCTACCTCCGGTTTTTTGGCTTTACCAATTTTTCTTTTCCTTACTGCTGTCGTGCTGTTTTTTCCGCTCTTCCACCATCTTTACGAACCACTCCACCATGTTTGGGTCATAATGGGAGAAGAATGCGCTTGTTTTTGTATCCAGCTCTGCAATGGCACCCATATCCTCGTCTGTCAGTGAAAAGTCGAAAACATCCAGATTCTGAATCATTCTTTCCTTGTGGGTTGTCTTTGGAAGCACGATTACCCCTCTCTGGATATTCCAGCGGAGCATAACCTGTGCCGTTGTTTTGCCATATTTATCCCCAATCTGCTTTAACACCTTGTTTTCAAAAAGTCCACCACGACCTTCCCCAAAAGGCGCCCATGCTTCATGGGCAATATGATACTTGCCCATCCATTCGTTATCCTCTGTGCGCTGGTTTAAGACATGGGTCTCAATCTGATTAATCATTGGTGGAATTCTGGTAAAGGAAGCTAAATCCACCAGTCTGTCCGGGTAGAAGTTGGAAACGCCGATTGCCCGCAGCTTCCCTTCGTCATACATATCCTCCAATGCCCGGTATGCGCCATAATAATCATTGAAGGGCTGGTGGAGCAGCATTAAATCCAGATAGTCTGTCTGAAGCTTCCGCAAAGACTCTTCAACGGATTTCCTTGTCTCTTCATATCCGTAATGCTCCACCCACACCTTGGAAGTCAGGAAAATCTCTTCCCGTGGAATGCCACTCTTTTTCATGGCAGAGCCCACCTCTTCCTCGTTAAAATAAGACTGTGCAGTATCCAGGCTGCGGTATCCCACCTCCAGTGCATCCATCACGCACCGCTCACATTCATCCTTTGTCACCTGGTAAACACCATATCCGAGAACCGGCATTTTCACTCCATTTGATAATGTTACATATTCCATAATGATTCCTCCATATTCTTTTACAGTTATGAACACTCAGCAGCAACATCTTAGCCTCTTACCATTTTCTATTTCTGTTCATCCACAGGCGGCACCATCTCCGCATAGGCCTTCAGCATATCCGGTGTGCTGGTGTAGTAACGTTTGTTTTTGTTGAGTGCTGCAATTTCTTTCATTTCCGCATCATCCAGGCTGAAATCAAACAAATCAAAATTGGCACGGATATGCTCCGGATTTTTTGAGCCCGGAATTACCACGTTCCCACTCTGAATATGCCAGCGAAGGATAATCTGCGCATTGCTCTTTCCATACTTTGCCGCCAGCTTTGAGAATACCGGCTCCTCAATCAGTGTCTTATCTCCATGGCCCAGAGGGTACCATGCCTGGATAACCATATTTTCCTGAGCCAGAAATGCTTTCAATTCCTGTTCCTGGGAATACGGATGTACCTCCGTCTGCAAAACAGCCGGCTTTACTTCACAAACATCCAAAATTTCCCGAATCTGGGCAGGTGTAAAATTAGACAATCCGATAGCTCTGACTTTTCCGCCTTTGTATGCCTGCTCCATCAGCTTGTATCCGGCAATGTAATTTCCGGCAGGCGGATGAATCAGCAGCAGGTCAATATAATCTGTGTCCAGACGTTCCAGAGTTTTCTCTACCGCATCCGCCTGCTCATAAAAGGACGGCCACAGCTTGGTTTCCAGAAAAATCTCCTTCCGGTCAATGCCAGATTTGTGAATTGCACGGCCCACCGCTTTTTCATTCACATAGGCATTGGCTGTGTCAATCAGACGATAACCTGATTGCAGGGCGCTGGTTACAGAAGCCTCTGCTTCGTCAGGGCTTAACAGGAAGGTTCCAATACCAGCCATAGGCATATCTACCCCGTTATTCAATTTAATATATTTCTGTTCACTCATACTTACATCTCCTCTTCTTTTTTATATTTTTATTATAAATGTGTTTGCATCCCAGCAGAAGTTCCTTCTGGTTTTTCAGTACACACCTTTGGGTTATATCCTTGAATTTCTGTGCAAATTTTATTGTATTTGTTGTCTATTTTTATCCTCTACAATTTTCGAGCCGCCAAACACTTCCGACATCTCCATCTGATTCAATGCCTCATCCAGCATCTGAACCTCCTGTGCTGTGAGCTTCACTTCCGCTGCGCCTGCGTTTTCTTTCAGCCGGTCCAGCTTACGGGTACCGGGAATCGGAACAATCCAGGGCTTCTTGCAAAGCATCCACGCCAGAGAAATCTGAGCCGGGGTTGCACCCTTATCTTCCGCCATATGCTGCAGCAGAGCAAGAAGCGGCCGGTTCTTTTCCACCGCTTCATCCGTAAATTGCGGCATATTGCTGCGGTAGTCATATTTTGAATCAAACTGCTCGCCCTTTCCATACTTGCCGGTCAGAAAACCGTTTGCCATAGGTGAAAATGCCACCAGACCAATACCCAATTCTTCCAATACAGGAAACAGGGCTTCATACTGCCGCGCCATCATGGAATAGCGGTTCTCCACGGCAGTCACAGGACAGACGGCATTGGCACGGCGAAGATATTCCTCATTTGTCTCCGAAATGCCCCAATGCAGGATTTTTCCTTCCTTTATCAGTTCCGCCATGACCTCCCCAACGATTTCCGGCTCTACTGTTGGGTCAATCCGGTGCTGAAAATACAAATCAATATAATCTGTCTGCAGACGTTTCAGGGAGCCTTCTACAGACAAACGGATTACCTCTGGCCGGGAATCCGGAATTAAAGGGTGGTTTACCGCCGAACTGCTCATATCAAAATGAATACCGAACTTACTGGCAATCTGCACATGGCTGCGGATTGGCTTCAATGCCTCCCCTACCAGCTCCTCGTTTATATGCGGATTATCCTGCGTTCCGTAAACCTCTGCCGTATCAAAAAAGGTGTACCCTAAATCATAAGCGTTGCGAATCATCTGAATGGTTTCTGCCTTTCCGGTGGGAGCACCATACGCATGGCTGAAGCCCATACAGCCCAAGCCTATAGAAGAAACCGGAAGGTCTCTTCCCAGTATTCTCGTTTCCATATTTCCTATACCTGTCCTTTCAAATTTTTCCGGAAAGCGCCTTTGCTTCGCCACTGTCCGTTGCCATTCCCACATACTCCATGCCATACATTCCTGCAAAGCGGCTCATGGTATACTCAGCCTTTTCCAGCATCCATGGTTCCGGAGCAGCACCCTGGAATAGAAATACAAATTTTCTTCCCTTTAACGCTCCTGATGACACCGGACCGTAAAAACGGTCAATCAGGTTCCGTACCATTCCGCTCATATTGTGCCAGTAAACAGGGGAACCGATGACAATGGTGTCTGCCGCTTTCATCCTCTCAACAATCTCTGTAAACTGGTCATCCTCAAAGTGCTGCCCATAACCGTACACCTTATAATCTACCAGGTTCAGTGTCTGATACGCTTTGCCATCCATCAGCTTTTCTGCCAGCTCTGCAGTATTTCCATTTTTATTTGGACTGCCATTGATAAATAAAATACTCATTTTTTAAATCCTCCTTGTAAATAAATTCTTTGTTATATAATGTTTACTTAAGAGTGTTTACTGACCGGAAAATACCTCCGTCAGGAAACTGTCATAGGCATCAAACCAGTTTTCCCGATAGCCAAACCCATGAGGCCGGTCATCCAGCTGCAGCCGTTCCACCCGTACTCCGGCGGCTTCTACCGCATCTGCATTGGAAAGAAACTGGTCATAAAACGGGTCCCGGGTTCCGTAACAGTAGAAGGTGGGCGGCAGGTTCCCGGCACGCAGCATTTCCACATCCGTGTTGCCTACACTTAAGCGTCCATAAAAGGAATAAATCATTCCGTCGGCTGCGGCATCAGCGGAGACCTCATCCAGGGAATCCAGAACATAATCTGTATCCAATGCCGTGCCATTTACCAGTCCGTCAAAATTCAGCAGCATTTCACCTGCCAGAATACCGCCAGCCGAAAAACCCATGACGGCGATATCATTTTCATCCATTCCATATACATCTGCATTTTTGCGGACAAAACGGACAGCACGGGCCAAATCCAGGGCTCCTTCCTCCTGGGTATATGGGCGCAGCCGGTAATTGACGACAAAGCTCTGATAGCCCCTGCCTGCCAGTTCCTCGGCAACCGGTGTTCCTTCATTTTCATCACTGCGGTACTGAAAAGCTCCTCCAGCGCAGATTAACACTGCCCCTTTCACTTCTATTCCTTCCGGCACAGGAAAGCTTACCAGATATGGGCGGAAATCCGGGTCATCCGAATAGCTTCCATTATTTTGTGTGTACTCGGTTATTGCCGGAACATTACCTTCTTCCCATAAATAGAGCGTCTGACTGTTATGAGAATCCGCAACAGCACTTAATACTGTATTGCCATTCCCAGTTTCCGGCATCTTGACCTCCGCATTGATTCCAAGGCCTTTCGCCCATTCCATAACCGTTTCCCCGCTTTCTGCTACATCATTCCGGGATAAAACCAATTCATTTCCCATCATCAAAGCCCCCGGCTGCAGTTCAGAGATGGTATCCACTGTACGGGAAGCACTGCTTCCGCCATGGGTAATAAACGGAATAATCGTCTTTGCACCAAAATCATATTCCTCCAGAAAGGAATAGATTGCCATGGGCATATCTCCCCACCAGTTGGGATAACCCAAAAATACATATTCATACTGTTCAAAATTCTGCACATGCGTGGCTAATTCAGGTCGAAAATCTTCGTCCTGTTCTTCTGCCGCCTGATTTACCAGCAGGTCATGGTCGAGCGGATAATCCTCCACCGTTTCAATGCGGAATAAATCTCCTCCTACCGTCTGCTGAATCAATTCTGCAACATACTCGTTATTACCCAGCTTTTCACCGTCTTCTACGACAACACTGGCACCGGAAACAGCGTCTGTCCCGTCCACATCCTCCGGCACCGAAAAATAGGCAATCAACACATTGGAGCTTACCGTCTGTGGTTCTTCCGATACTGGTGCATTGCCTTCATCTGCGACAGGCGATTCTGTCCGGCTGTCTGCCAAGGCACCTGCCCCGGAAGTCCCGGCGCTGTTGTCAGTTCCACAGGCTGCAATACCCAGGCTGAGAACAGCAGCCAGCAAAAGAGCAATCATTCGCTTCATCTTGTATTTCCTCCTTTTCGATTAATATTTATATAAGCAATTGCTATACTATCTTTTATCAAAAACGTAGTTGTGCAAAATTCAAGGTTCTTTAGTTGGAAGTTTATCGGGAAAACAGCCATCCCATAATTTCTTCGTCATAAGCAAACAGACCGCCTCCACCATGTTCATTGGACATGCCCCGGTCCGTAAAATACGTATGCTCCTTCACATCCAGTACCAGCAGCTCGTCAATTTCCGCATCGGTCAAGCCCTGCTGCTCGTATAAAGCATGAAAGGTATCATAAGCCTCCCGGGTAGGTTCCAGACCATAATATTCATCATTGCGTCCGATAGCAAAATACACCGGCAACCGCTGCTCCACCACGGATTCATATTTACCATCCCACTGGGAACTGACCTGAAGATAGGCGGTAAACAGCTCCGGCCGCCTGCCCATCACAATGGACATCGTCTCACCACCACCGGAAAATCCGTTGCCATATACTTTGGAAGAATCAATGTTGTATTGCTCCAGAAAATACTCCACCAATGCAATCGTCTGATTTGCGGAGGTCTCACCCCAATCGCTTAACTGCGGGGCTACAACAATCATTTCACTGTTATACTTCTGCGCTTCAAAGCCAAACTCTTCGGACTGTATATTTGCAGCAACACCTTGAAAATACAGCCCTTCATATCCCGGCAGTGTAAAGTACAGGGCATATGGTCTGCTTCCATCATAGCTTTCCGGAATATAGACATTATAGTGAATGTCACCCTCACTGACGAAATGAAACACATTGTCAATAACAAAGCCCCGGTACTCCTCCGTTCCTTCTGTAACATAACCCAGCGCACTTTTATCCGGCTTTATTTCCGTGGTTTCCCTTCCGTTTTCAGTCTGCCTTTCATCTGTTCCCGCCGGTATCCCGCTGCCGGTATCCTGAATCTGTCTGCCATGGAACAGATACCAAAACACAACTCCAAGCAGCATCACCGATACAGCTATGCTAAACAACCACTTTTTTTCTTTTTTCATGCTGCTCCTTTCCTCAACCTTTCAGTCTGCCAGCCTCTTTACAGCCCCAGGCTTTCTACCCAGCTTTGGACCTCCTCTTCTGAAACCCCGGATGAGAACCGCATCCCCTCCAGCCAGCTACCGGTTCCTGCCGCTTCCTCCAGAAGCTCACCGCTGTCTCCCAGCTCGGAAGAAGAGGAGGTGCAAAATGGAATCACTGTTTTTCCGGTAAAGTCATTTGCGGCAATGAATCCGTCCACCGGCCATGCTGCGATTCCCCACCAGATAGGATAGCCGATGAAAACAGTGTCATAGGATTCCCAGTCAGAAACCGTGGATTCCACAAGCTCCACTACCCTTGCATCCGGATTATCATGCTCATACACAACACGGCTGTTGTCATCCGTCCAGTCCAGGTCATCATCACTGTAAGGCTCCACCGGTACCAGCTCAAACAAATCTGCGCCAGCGGCAGCCGCTATATAACTGGCGGCCTCTTCGGTGTTACCCGTTGCGGAATAATAAACAACCAGAGTTTTCCCTCCTGTGGTTTCTGACTCTTCTGCAGATGCCTCCTCCGGTGCTTCCGTGGTTGCCTCCGTTGACGCTTCAGCCGAGGTTTCGGTACTGTCGCTGACGGATTGTGTGTCCGTAGTGTCATTTCCGCTGCTCTGACTGCCACAGGCAGTCAGGGTGAAAATCATTAATAAACTTAAAAATAATGCTGTCATCTTTTTCATGGTAAATCATCCTTTCTTTACATTTTTGTCTGGCTTCCCAAGACATCAGGTATACCCTTGGGGTATTTCCTTGTTTTTGTCCGGTTTCCCAAGACATTATGGGATACCCTTGTGGTGCTTCTGTTTAATAACATTCCCGGAAAATTTTCAGGATTTCTTCATGGGTCATTTTCCTGTAACCGCCGGGAGCCAGGTTGCAGGAATCTGCAATAGCCTTCAGGTCTGTGGATTCATTTACACCCAGCTCCCGCAAGGTCGTGGGAAGACCGATTTCTTTAATAAAATCCGCCAGAGCCTCCACACCGGCACGGGCCAATTCTTCTCCGGTTTTTCCTTCCTGGGGGATGCCCCATACATTTACGGCAAATTTCCGGAATTTAGGCAGACCATCCCGATAAATGTGCCGGTAGTAAACAGGATGCAGCACCGCCAGTCCCGCACCGTGATTACAGTCTAAATAAGCTCCAAGCTGATGCTCCATCTGGTGACATTCAAAATCCATCCGCTTGCCCAGCTTAATGATGCGGTTTTCTTCCATGGCAGCCTCCCACATCAGATTGCTTCGGGCAGTATAATCCTCCGGATTTTTAATTGCCACACGCAGGTCGCGGATTACGCCCCGCATAAGTGCCTCCGAAATATCATCCGACACATTTTCCTCATCCGGCTCACTGAAATAGGTCTCCATAATATGGGATAAAATATCAAACCCGCCGGACACCATCTGTTTCTTTGGAACACTGTAGGTATAGGCAGGGTCCATAAGCGCAAACCTTGGATTACACTTGGGATAATCCCTCCCGGTCTTGACTTTTTGTTCCTCATTAGTAATCACCGCACCGCCATTCATTTCACTGCCGGTTCCTGCCGCCGTGACAATCACGCCCAGGGGGAGGGGCTCAAAATCAACAATACCGGGTCTCGCCCAGAAATCTGTCCAAATGTCACCGTCATACACTGCTGCCATAGAAATCGCCTTACAGCAATCCATGACACTGCCGCCGCCCATGCCGAGAATCATATCCACCCCGCTTTCCCGCGCCAGCCTTGCACCCTCCAGCACCCTGGCATAAGTAGGATTAGCCCCAATGCCGGAAAATTCCACCACATTTTGTCCGGTCTTTTTTAAACATTCCATCACTTCATCATAAATGCCATTGCGTTTAATAGAACCGCCGCCATAAGCCAGCATTACCGTCTGTCCATAGGAAGCGGCAAGACTTGCCAGATACTCCTTTACGCAGCCTTTTCCAAAATATATTTTTGTTGCGTTTTCAAAAATAAAATTATTCATCTTCGTTCTCCTTTCGTTATATTTGTTTTTGCCAGAATGCGATTGCCTCATTAATCCAGCCTTCTGCCACCGTACCGGTTCCCAGTCCAAAGCCATGCCCCAGCCCCGGATAAGAATGAAATTCTGTGTCAATTCCCAACGCTCGCATACCATCCAGCCGCCGCTTCATGGTACGCCAGCTTGCAATTCCATCATTTTCTCCAACTGTCACAAATGTCGCAGGGTCATTTTCGCTGTATTCAGTTAAGCCGGTATACTGCATGATGACTGCGGCAGGCTGTGGAAGCGCCTCGGCACCAAAGGCTGCGGTTCCATAGGAGCCAAGCCATGCCGCCATTCTCGCACCGGCACTTCCTCCCCACAGAGAATAGCCGTCGGTGTTTACTTCCAATTCTCCGGCATGTTCAAAAATATATTGAATGGCACGGGCCAGGTCTTCACAGGCTGTCTGCGCACCGGGACGGTAAATCAAGGCAAATGCGTTATATCCTTGCTTGGACAGCTCCAGGGCATGGGGAAAGCTGTCCTGCATGGCTCCCACATAGGCAAATGCCCCGCCGGCATTGCAAATGGCAAATCTTTCGCTAGGGTTCCCCTTGAAAAAGAACAAGCCTGTATCTTCTTTTGCCGGGTCAACCGACTTTTCTTCCTCTGTATAAATGTCATAAAAAATGACGTCACCGGAGGCAGCATGCTCCCTCATATAATTTGTGATTTCCACTGTCTCCTCCGAATCAATGTTGTTATACCATGTCAGCTGCAGTTCCCCCAGCGTATCCCCGCTGTAATAACCGGCATCTACCGGAAAAATCAGCCTGCCATAATCTCCAAAAACAGGGTCCTGAATGACATCGGATATGGCTGTGTCAACGGTATACGAATTACGCATACCTGCATTGACTGTATTGTCCTCCTCAGCTTCTGTCCGGATAGTGTTAGATGGCATATTCTGCGCCTCCTGATTCTGCTTTGTTGCACCTGTATTTCCACAGGCACTGAGTATCATCATAAACAGGGCTGCCAGGATTCCCATTGCAATTACCCTTTTCATAATATATATCCCTCCTGCCATGCAATTTTCTTACCTCATTTGCTACCTATAGTATAAAAAAATCGAGACTCCCACAGAAGTCTCGATTCGTTCATCAATTTATACCCAAAGGTTATAACTATTTTATTTATGCAATACCGCCTGAATTGCCGACAGAAAACGCTTTACCGTTTCCGATGGAGCTGGAGAATGAAGCAAGCCATAAGGAATAGAATGATTCCATTCCACAGGAATGACTTTTAATAAGGGATGCACATTATCCCATGCCTGAACTGCCATCAGAACATCATTACTGTTTTCACACCGGTTAAAAACATCTACACTGTAAAAATCAAAATCCACAATCTGAATCTGGCTGTGATTCTGCCAGATATCATCCCGGAGCACATCCACATAATGACTCCAGTTCCGGTGCATCAGCATCAGACGTTCCCCATATAAATCCTGAACAGTCAGCCTGTTCTTACCGGCAAGACGATGATGGATGGACACTGCACAGCATATCGGCTGTCTGGAAATTTCAAAGCCTGCGCAGCTTCTCACATTCAACATCGTATCATCAAAAATCCCTGCGACCACATCAATATTCTGTCCGAGATTTTTCAAAATCTCCCTTGCATTTTCCGGTGTGTTTTCAAAGGGGATGAGCTGGAATTTAATCTCCGGGCAGAGCTCGTGAATCTTGGGCCAAAGCTCCACCAAAACTCCAGCCGGCGTCATAGGAGAAGTTCCGATACGAATCACATTATCCCCTTCCTGCATTGCATTCTTTGCCCGGATTACCGAATCCTTGCAATACTGAATCACATATTTTGCATCATTATACAAAGAGGTTCCTGCCTTTGTCAGCTTCAGCCCGCGATGGGTACGCTCAAAAAGCTTCACCTCTAAATCTGCCTCCAACAGATTAATCTGTTTAATCACTGCCGTAGGTGTAATGTAAGCTTGTTCAGCAGCCTTATTAAAGCTTCCGGCATCTGCAACACGGATAAACGTTTCAAGTTGAGGATTATACACCACTATCACCTCTTTTCCTTCTTAAATCTTCTGGCTTCCCCACAGTTTAGAGTATTTATCATAAACATCTAAAGCGCTGCACCTATTGTAGCATATCCACTCGAATCCGTATACATCACCGGATTTGCATTCGCATACAGATACTTATGCAGGCTCACCGGGTCATAAATGCTTCCCTGGTAGCCGTCCATGCTAATAAAGGTTCCGATAGATGGATTCATATACCTTGCACGAAGATAATATAATCCTGTATTCGCATTGTACTGTTTCCCAGTGTAGAGGAACTCGTTTTTGGTATCGCCTCTTATCTCTAATAAACTATAGGGTATTTCTCAATTATTGAATTTTCAATATTTTTACTATCAGATGACAAAGTAATAATATATCTCTTGCTATTTTCGTTCAGAAACTTAGCTCTTAAATATATATATCCTTTTTTGGGTTTTAAAACAAATTCCTCCCTACAATTAGTAATACCTATCTTATTTTCACCTATTTTAACTAAGCATTGTCCTGCTAACTCATAATCATGATATTGCTCTTGTTCTATTTTTTCCAATAATACTCTATGGCTTCTGTAATCCAACAAATGCAATTTATTATTTCCAACTATTGCCTTTGTCTCATCAGAAAAAACTTTATGGACAGTATACTTCTTCAAAAAATCGTAATCTTTTTGAACTTGCATTTCACATTCATTATAGTATAACGGTTCAAAGGCTGTATTTGTCAAATTAATACATACAAAGTTTCCTTTATATGTAGATAATACTATGCTATCATCAATCCATTCATAAATTTCTCCAAATATTTCATCTTCAAAGCCAGACAATGAAATTATCATATGCTTACCCGTTTCCACATCTAAAAGAACGATAATACTATTCTCCGGGCAATATAATAATATATTATTCTGATAAACATAGTATGAGAAAATAACTAAACCATCTATAATTTCTATAGTATCAATCACATTTAATTCACTATCTAAAATCAATACTCCTATATAACTGTTATTTATTACTATTTTATTGTTTACACAAGCCAAAAAATAGATATCATTATTAACAACGCTTATATATTTTGTTGCTGTCATTTTTACCCTCACTTAATTTTAAGTTTTTTGGAAGAATCTGCAGTTCCTGGCCTTAACTCTCCTGTTTTAGGGTCTGCTTCACCTAAATGATTCCCCGATTTATCAAACACTTCCAAATGTGCAGATTTTCCTGTATGAAATGTATCTCTATAATAATACCGATTACCTTTTTTATATACTGTCGCACCTTTAACACGTATTTTAGTTTTCTGAAATGTACCAGACCCTAAAATCGTTTCACTATCCATCGGGACACGATTATCTGTTATATAATCTGAATAAATCTTAGCCCCACTTTGCTCTTCCGCGGGAACACCATTTACTTTATCCTCTTCATCCTTCTCATTCGCTGGAACACCCGGAAGCTTATTCGTATCTTCCTCTGTTGCATAGATTGCCTCAAACAGCTGCCATGATGACAATGCCATTGGTATGGTAATCAGCCATTTTGTATCAAAATCATGTGCCGGAAATCCCAGAATTACATTTTTCCAGTCGGTCACTGTCACTGTACATTGCAGCGACATTACTGCATCTGCCATATTTTTTCTTAAGTTTGAAAATATATTTAACATTGCCTGGTTATGCAATGCGACTGATGAAGCCAGCATGACCGCAATCGTTGCAGCAACTGCTGTTTCTGCAAGATTTTTATCCGTTGCATACCCACTCGAATCCGTATACATTACTGGATTTGCATTCGCATACAAATACTTATGCAGACTTACAGGGTCATAAATGCTTCCCTGATAACTGTCCATACTGATAAAGGTTCCAGCGGACGGATTCATATATCTTGCGCGAAGGTAATATAATCCCGTATTCGCATTATACTGCTCCCCTGTATAAAGGAACTCGTTTTCCGTACCGCCTTCCTTCTCTAATAAGCTGCCGTAGGCATCATAGCTGTAGACAATATTTCCTTCCGGAAAAGCCTCTGTAATCAACGGGTTTAATACATTGTAGGTATAAGCTATGATTTCTTCTGTTACCTATACTTCTTCCAATCATCCGTCTGCAAGTACAAAAGGGGGACTTTTTTATGGTTATTTATTTTTTCGCAGCTTGCTACAATGTATATTTTTAACATTTACCAGTGTTAAATTGTCGTCAAATCAATGGAAACATTTCTAATTATCATACACATATAAATCAAATCCTATTTCAACTTCTAATTCCCCGAAATATGAAACCAATTCCGACGAAATAACCATTTCTGGTAAATACATTGGATTTCCAAAAATAACAATAATTAATGATTTCTCTACATTGTTTTTTTTACATAACTCTTTAATTTTTTCCTCTTTACCAGCTATTTTTAAAATCAAATTTTTTATAGGTCCCTCAAGCGTTTTACACCCAGCCTCTTGTTCAGATATACACCACTCACAGTGAGCATGTAAACTTTCTGGTAAACTAACATTATGCCGAATTACTTCTGGCCAATCCTTAGATTGTCGCACTTCTGATGGTGATATTCCTATTTCTTTAGTAAATTCCTTTAAATCAAAATCTTTTCCACTAAAGACCAGATTTATTTCAACATTATTTAAAAAATTCATTTCCATCATTTCTCCTGTCTAACTGCCGACTAATTATTTCTATCTTGTATATTCTCCTCTAAATTAATTCACATAAAAGCACTTTTAATATTCATTTTTGAATTGTAATGATTATTATTGATTTTTTAACCCTGTAGGTATTTGTATGGTTCCGTCTTTACTCTCCAAGTATATTTCACCCGTTTTGGTATCATATTTCATATCAAACTTTGAAACATTTTTCTTTCCTACATAATCTGCTTTTAAATCATGTGCATCTTTATACCCATGCTTCTGAGCTTGTTTATTTGCATCTTTATTATTTTTATAAGGCTTATTACTCGGTTTAGCTCCATTATTATTTTGATAAATCTTAGCCCCACTCTGCTCTTCCGCCGGAACACCATTTACTTTATCCTCTTCATCCTTCTCATTCGCTGGAACACCCGGAAGCTTATTCGTATCTTCCTCTGTTGCATAGATTGCCTCAAACAGCTGCCATGATGACAATGCCATTGGTATGGTAATCAGCCATTTTGTATCAAAATCATGTGCCGGAAATCCCAGAATTACATTTTTCCAGTCGGTCACTGTCACTGTACATTGCAGCGACATTACTGCATCTGCCATATTTTTTCTTAAGTTTGAAAATATATTTAACATTGCCTGGTTATGCAATGCGACTGATGAAGCCAGCATGACCGCAATCGTTGCAGCAACTGCTGTTTCTGCAAGATTTTTATCCGTTGCATACCCACTCGAATCCGTATACATCACCGGATTTGCATTCGCATATAAATATTTATGCAGGCTTACCGGGTCATATATGCTTCCCTGGTAGCTGTCCATGCTAATAAAGGTTCCGGTAGACGGATTCATATATCTGGCACGCAGATAATATAATCCTGTATTCGCATTGTACTGTTCTCCGGTGTAGAGGAACTCGTTTTCGGTATCGCCTTCCTTCTCTAATAAGCTGCCATAAGCATCATAGCTGTAACGGTCTGTGATTCGTCCCGCTTCGTTTGTCAGAAGCCTTGTGCTTCCATGTCCGTCATACAGATAATACCATACTTCTCCATCCTTTTCCATGGAAAGAAGCTCATCACCCCTGGTATAATAAGCGGTTTCTTTCCCATTTTCATCCGTCTCTGCCGCCACCATGGTAAGGTCTGTACTGGTATCATTGACATAAAAGATAGTATCACTTTCGTTTATGGTCTTTGACAAACGGTTTCCGGCATAATCGTAGGTATAGGATTCAACCATTACGCTGCTGCCCTGCTGGATGGTTGCCTTCGTCAGATGGTTTTCCTTATCATAAACATAATCCACCGTCTTATCTCCGGTCTGCTTTACAAGGTTTCCGTTGGCATCATAGGTGTAAATGATACTGCCCTCCGGGGAAGCCTCTGTGACAAGCTGGTTTAACGCATTATAGGTATAAGTGGTTGTTCCTTCGGCAACTTTGATTTCTTCCAAATCCACATCTGCCAGCGTGGAGATATCACCTTTAACGGAAGTCTCTTTGGAAATACGGTTGCTTGCTTTGTCATATGTAAATTCGTTAGTTAAACGGTTCCCATCCCTCTCTATGGTCTCTTTTACAAGACGGTTTAACCTGTCATATTTATAGGTGGTTTCCGTCTCCACACCACTGTTTACCTCTGTGATGGTGAGACGCTCTCCTGCTTTGCCCAGCCCATAGCTGTACCGGGAAAGCTGTACACCATCTGCATTGGTCACACATTCTTCCTTTAACCGCTGGCAGGCATCATAGGTATAGGTTGCCACATTGCCGTTTGGATAGCGGACTGCACTGCGGTTTCCTAATTCGTCATACTCATATACCGTCGCCCTGCCGTTCCGGTCAATAATTCTGGTTATCCGGTCAAGGAGGTCGTATTCATAGGTGGTCTTTCCAAAACCATTGTCGAAGGTTTCCAGCCTGCCTGCCGCATCATAGGTATAGGATAAGGTATTGCCGTTCACATCGGTCTGGCTGGCTAAACGTCCATACTTATCGTATGTGTATACCATATCCCCGCTCTTATCTGCCACTTTCACTAGCTGTCCCTTGTCGTCATATGAGTAGGCGGTCTTTTCCGTTCCAACCTTCTTTTCCGTCATGCGCTCCATTTCATCATAGCTATAGGTGGTTACGGTTCCTGCATAATCCTTATATTCCGTTACATTTCCAGTTTCATCATAGCGGTACTCCATGGTCTTCCCAAGAGCATTGGTTACAGTCTGTACCCTTCCCACCGCATCATAGGCATAGCGGGTCACATGTCCATTGGCATCCGTCACCGTTATGAGATTGCCGTTTCCGTCATAACCATAGGTGTAGCTGTTTCCATCCGCATCCGTTACCTTCGTCAGGCGGTCTGCCCCGTCATATTCATAAATCGTCTCATTGCCATTCTGGTCTTCCTGCCTAGTGACACGGTTACGGGCATCATATTTGCTTGACACGCTGTTCCCGTCTGCATAGATGGTTGTGGTAATGTTTCCGTTATCGTCATATTCATAGGAAATGGTATTTCCTTTGGCATCTGTCCGGCTGGTAAGCCTTGCTGCCTCGTCATAGGCAAAGGCAGTGACATTACCAAGGGCATCGGTAATAGAGATGTTACGGTTTCTCTCATCATACGCATAGCTTGTTTTTGCCCCGCTGGTGCTGGTCTGTTCCGTGATGTTGCCTGCGGCATCGTAAGCATAGGTTTCCCTTGTGCCGTCGGCATATTTCTTCTCGGTCATCCGGTCTAACTTGTCATAGGTCATAGTGACGGTCAGTCCGTTCCGGTCTGTGGCGGTCACGTTGTTGCCGTTGGCGTCATAGGTGAAGGTCTCAAAGGTTCCGTCCGGATAAGTGGTCTTTTCCATGTTTCCCATATCGTCATATGCATAGGTAATCCGTCTGTCTTTGGCATCCACCGATGCGGTCTGGTTGCCGTTATCGTCATACTCATAAGCTGTGACATTTCCGGCATTGTCAATGCTCTCGGTGATTTCCCCTGCCGCATTATAGCTGTAATGGCTGGTAAAGGTTACCGTTTTCCCGTTTTCTTCCCGGCTGATGGTGACGCTGGTTACTTTTCCATTTTTATCATAAGTATAGGACGCACTTTCCCCGGCACCGTTGGTGGTGGAAGCCACATTTCCGTCACTGTCATAGGTTATCCGCTGGTATTCCCCGATGGAATCCGTAAGACCGGTCAGCTTTCCGTCTGATGTATAACTGTAGACTGTTTTATTTCCATTTGCATCCTCCACGGAAGAAACCCTGCCCTTATCGTCATACTCCATTGCCATGACCGTCTTGTCTGCCATCTGGACAGAAGAAACAAGATTTTCCTGTGTATAAGTACTCTTTACCTTTGTACCGTCTGCCGCTGTCACCTCCGTAACATTGCCGGAAGCATCATAGGCATAACTGGTGGCATTTCCGTTGGCATCGGTAGTGGACAGCAGGTTGTTATATTTATCATAGCTGTTTGTGGTCTTATTGCCGTAAGCATCTACAGTCTGTAATACATTTCCATTATCGTCATAGGTATAAACAGTCGTGTTGCCCCTGCGGTCTTTCACGGACTGGGTCCTGCCCTCCACATCATAGTCATACTCTATCCGGTTTCCGTCTGCATCAATGGTGGCAACAAGCCTTCCGTCGTCATCATACTCAT